>BDSU01000008.1 GCA_002897675.1 bacterium BMS3Abin02
CCTGGCTATCGCGCTCGTTGCCGCAGCCATGGTCACGGCTCCCGGGACCATCCCGACCGTGTCTGCCCGCAACACGACGCTGGTCCCTCCGAGCCACCACCGGGCGGCCGTCCAGGTGCAAAAGCCAGCCGCCGTGGCGGAAACGATGGGGCCCGAGGGACGTGATCTCGTACCCACCAACGGCACCGTTACCATGCAGATAACCCACCTGTCGCTGTTTGCGGCCACGTCCGGGACCGACCCTCACGGCGGATACTCCGACTCGACGAATCTCTGCCAGGACTGCCACAGCGTCCACGCAGCTTCCTCGCCGACCCACCTGCTTGTCCAACCCACCGAGAAAGAGACCTGCTACCGGTGTCACGACGGTACCGGTATTGCGTCCGATGTCCGGTCAGCCTTCGGCGAGAGCGTCATCGGAGCGTCCACGAAGACGTCCTTCCACCCTGTGCCGACGGCCACGGACGGGTACGAGGTCGCCTGCACCGACTGTCACACGCCCCACAAGCTCCGCTCCGACGTGACGAAGCTGCTTCGAGTGTGGACCGGCTCCACGTGGCTCTACTCCCCCACAGGATCCCCCGTCGGCAACGCCTATTGCTACACGTGTCATGGGCCGGGAGCGCCCTACCCGGGTCTGAAAGGATGGGATCACAGTCCCTTCGATGCCGGCGCTCACGGTCTGCTGATCGCGAAAGACCCCGCGAAGGCGGAGATCCAGTGCCTCGAGTGCCACCAGCCCCACGGATCCGACTTCCGGGGTCTCACCATCGCGAACCAGGAGCAGACGTGCTTCACCTGTCACACATCTGCCACACCGAACACGTCGGGAGGCACCAACCCCTATGAGGCATTCACCGCCGCCGCCAACGACACGACGACGGCCGATGGAGACCCGATCAGGATCTACCACCATCCCGTCGCGACGGCCGACCAGGACGGGGGCACACGTCAGGTCGAGTGCGTCTCCTGCCACAACCCTCACCTCGCGGATCAAAATGATGGCGCCTCGACGTCCAAACTGGTCGATCCTTCCGACGTCACCACCAAGTGGATCGTCACCTGGGATACGGGATCTGCCGATCTCACCCGAGGTGACATCGCTGGGTTCTGCGAAAAGTGTCACATCGACCCCGCGACCACCGCGCCGATCTCGACAGGCGCGACGGTTCCATACGACATCCGGCTCGTTGATGACACCGCCTCCCTCGACGATGACGGCAAGCCGCACG
Organism: bacterium BMS3Abin02; assembly: GCA_002897675.1. Taxonomy (NCBI): domain Bacteria; species bacterium BMS3Abin02. The sequence goes on from BDSU01000008.1 coordinate 1,233, forward strand.
ACAGGTTCACCGCCACGGGCTGGGAGAACACTGCGGTGCACGGCCCCAGCGGCGACGGCAACCTCGCCTGCACCGCGTGCCACGACTTCCACGGTTCCTCCAACGCCTACATGCTGAAGGAGAACATGGTGAGCCCCGGCGGTACGAGGAGTGGCAACTTCACCGGCTTCGATGCACTGTCGTCGGCGTCGTGGGACAACCTCAAAACCAACTTCTGTTTCGTGTGTCATGGTGGCTTCCCCATGAGGCACTCGCGAAACCCCGGCCCGTGCACGAAGTGCCACTACCACGGGAGCGACGACTTTTGAACGCAACAGCCGTCCGAAAGACACCCGGTCACCGACCTGCGAGCAGGTGTGACCGTCGACGACGTACAGGGTCCTTTGGCCCCACATCGCGGTCCTTCGGCCCTGCTCCGCCCGGAGCAGCCGACGTAGGCTCAGTGATGTCCGACACACCGTCAGGGCTGATATGCAGAGCTTGGAGATCCGTCATGGTGATGACCCGTGAGGTTGACTACGCGCTGCGTTGCGTCCTGGAGATAGCCCGACGCGGTCGAGTAGGCACGGGCGAGATCGCGGAGGCTCAGGGTGTCCCCGCATCGTTCCTCGGCAAGATCGTCTCCGCCTTGGCCCGGGCGGGCATCGTCACGACTCGGCGGGGCGTCGGTGGTGGTGTGATGCTGGCTCGCGCACCTGCCTCGATCACGGTCCTCGAAGTCATCGAAGCCATCCAAGGCCCCTTCACCATCAACTACTGTGTCGGCGATCCCTGCAACTGTGACCGGAGCGACGACTGTGCCCTCAAGCCCGTGTGCGACCGAGCCCAGCACGCGATGATCGAAGCCTTCAATGTCAGCTTTGAGGACCTCCTGGACGGAAGCACGGGAATGGGGGCCTAGCCGGCGATGGCGCGCAAGCTCACCATCGTCGTACTGATCCTTGCCGCCGCCGTCGGAGGTTGGCTCTTCCTTCGAAACCAGCATGGGGGAACGGCCTCACCAACCTCGACGAGCCCTCCGGCCTCCGCGGAATCGCCGGCCTTCGAGAAATGCGCCCAGTGCCACGGCAACCTCGACAAATCCCTGCTGGCAGGCGACGTCGCGCGTCTTCCCACGTTCACCCACGCGGCGCACTCCGCCGTCTCGACTGCGAGCTGCTCACAGTGCCACAACCCTGATACCCACGGGGTCACCCCCCCTATGGATCGCTGCTTCGCGTGCCATGGCCAGACGCCCGCCGCGTTCGCCCCCGGCCGCTGCACGCTATGCCACAGCCTCGCCTTCATCCCGTCTCCCCGGAGCCATGCGGATGATTGGGCGAACCAGCACGGCGTAGGTCTCCAGGCCAACGCGGAGAGCTGCACCCTGTGCCACGACACTACGCAGTTCTGCACCTCCTGCCACGGGGTCGAGATGCCTCATCCCGCCGGCTGGTCCACCGACGCCCACGCGCTCGCGTACTTCGAAACGGGGGCCAAGACGTGTGCGCGGTGCCATCAGTTGGAAGCATCGAACTCCCGGGACGACTGCGACGGCTGCCACCATCCTCAGGGCCGTGTGGACGTCTCCTGGAGAGTGGCACATCCAAAGGTCGTTCAGACTGTCGGCGGCAGCGCCTGTTTCGCATGTCACGAACCTGCCACCTGTGTGCGCTGCCACACCACCGGAGAAGAGAACCTGGAGGCCGACCGGTCTCGCTACCTCGGGTCCCACAGGTAGGTCGCCATGGTTCGCCGAATCAAGATCAGATGGTGGCTTCCGGCACTGGGCGGCCTGGTGGCGATCATTCTGCTCGCAGGATTGACGCGGGCGCCGACGTCACAGTCGTTCTGTGGCTCCTGCCACGAGACTGCGGCGATATCCGCCGCGGCGTCGGTGCACGATCGGGTTCCCTGCCTGGCCTGCCATACCCGTCCGGGGCTCCTGGGCACCATCGAGTATCTGCCGACGCTGGCGCGTGAGGTGACGGCCAGGGCGACGGGCTGGAACGTCGCCCGAGGCGTGCTGACCCCCGATACCTGTGCGGCGTGCCACGATCTCGCCGAAATGGAGCACCATCCCAAAGCAGAGGCCGACTGCGCCACATGTCACGGCAGCGCCGTCCACCTCGAAGCCGCCGTCCAGTCCGGACCACACCCCGACCGGTTCACGTTCTCTCATGGAGCCGCGGCGCTCGATACTCCCGACGAATGTGCGACGTGTCACGACACTCCGACGTTCTGCACCGCATGCCACGTTCGTGTCCAGATACCACATCCGAATGACTGGGGAACAACCCACGGAACCGTACAGCAGGCCGTGGGAGCCGACGCATGCGAACTCTGCCACCAGCCCTCCTACTGCGCGGGGTGCCACGGCACCGACATCCCCCATGCCGACTCGTGGCTTGCCCTGCACTACCGCAGCGTCGACGCCGTAAGCGCCGCAGCGTGTACGACGTGCCACGACCGCCGTGAGTGTGACGCATGCCATGCGCGCCACGCGGTGCATCGCGAGCAGCGTCTGTTCCAGATGGGGGACGCGCCGTGAGCCCTCGGAGAGCACTGCTGATTGCGTTCGCAGCACTCGTCCTCGTTCTCATCGAGGGCATCTTGATCGTCGCGATCTTCGTGTCGCCTACATTCCGAAACGACGTAAGTGGAACCATCGGGCGCGCAACGGCGACGTGGACCGGAACGGACACCACACCCGGGCTGCCTGAGCGGGCAGAGTCCTTGATCTCGTCACGGTATGTCGACTGGGTGCAGCCCCTTTGGAAGCTCCCTGCGCCGGCCCCGGCAGACCAGGACTTCTCTTCCTGCCTCGAGTGCCATGCCGACTACGCCCAGAAGCTGCGTTTCGGTGGCCTCGTGTTGAACCATGCCGAGCACGCCTCATTGGGCGTCACCTGCGCGACCTGTCATACCGATATCGCCCATCCCAAGCCGTTGCCTCCACCGGAAGACGCCTGCGCCGATTGCCACGACGTGAACGATCCATCCCTCTGCGACACCTGCCACACACCCGGATCCGTGGGGCACTTCTTCCGTCTCGGCTATCCGAGACCGGCGACACCGGACTGTGATACGTGCCACCTGCCAGGCAGCATCGGGGGCCATCACGGAGGCCTCATCGATGCGGCACCGTTCAATGGCAGCGACCCCGGCGCCTGTGCAGCCTGTCATAAGCCGGAAGCGTGCGCCGCCTGTCACGACGTCTCGCATCCCAAGGATTGGGTTGCCACGCACGGCACTTCGACCGTACGGTCCGACCAAGGCCCCTGCACGAACTGCCACACGATACGCTGGTGCTCGGACGCCTGCCACGCCGGTCGAAAGGTCCCTCTGCGCGACCTGCCGGCTTTCCCCCCGATCTCACGAACCGAAGGAGAACCGTGAAACGCCGAACCATCCTGATGCTCTCGGCTGCTGCCGTCGCTGTCGCTGTCGCCGTCACGGTCTCGGCCACCACCCTGCTGAGATCCGATCCCGTCGTCGCCGAGGCCAACGGCGTGGCGATTCACCGCTCCGAGTTGGACCGGAGGCTCTCGAGCCTCACCTCGATGCACGGCGGAACCGCCACGGAACCTGGGCAGTGGAGTGAGATGGCCCTTCAATCACTCGTCGACGACATCATCCTCGAACAGGAGGCCGAACGCACCGGCATCGACGTGTCCACAAAGGACGTGAACGCGGATTTCGACTCCATGCGAAGCAGGTTCGCTTCCCGCAAGGAGTTCGAAGCCTGGATGGAGGAACTCGGACTCGACCGGAGGGAGCTGAAACGCCGCATCAGGCTGCAGCTCGTGGGATCGGCCGTGTTCGCGCACATCGTGAAGGACGTCGCCGTGTCCGACGACGAGCTGGCGACGTACTACGAGGCGCACAAGGACGAATACGAGAACCGGCCGCTACTCGAAGTGCGGACGGACCTTCGCGACAAGCTCGAGAAGACCAAGAAGGAAGAAGCCTACCGTTCCTGGCTGGAGGAGCAACGAGCCTCCGTCGTGCTCGTCCGGTATGACGAGGAGGGCCGGCCGTGACCCCGAAACGTCCACCTGAAGCAGTCCCACACGGCCTCTTGATCGTCGTCGTCGCACTCACGCTCGTCGTGCTCGGCCTCGGTGCGGTCACCGTGGCGCTTCAGCTCCGCCCGGAGAGGGCGCCCGCCACCGCCGCCGAGAGGGACATCGCCATTTGGAAGGCACGGCTCGACGAGAACCCGTCGGCATGGGCCCACACGGGTCTCGGCCTCGCCTACCTCGATGCAGGGGACGAGACGGCAGCCACCGAAGCGTTTCACGACGCTCTCGAGCTCAACCCGAACGACTGGATGGCGCTGTTCCAGCTCGGCCTCCTCGTCAAGGACACCGACCCGGACACCGCGGTGGACTACTTGTCTCGGAGCGGTGATGTGGCCCCCCGTTCCCAAGGTGTCGCGCCCCTGGTGGCCCTCGGAGACCTCCTGCTGGCACGCGGCGACGCCGCGGGCGCCAAGGCCGCGTTCGAGCGGGCCATCTCGGACTACCCGTTCGACTTCAGTTCCCACTTCGGCCTCGGCCAGGCACTGGAGCAACTCGGTGACGTCGCCGGTGCCCTCGAGCAATACCAACGCGCCGCCGACTTCAACCCTGACAGTGAAGAGGCCCTCGACGCCATCGAGCGGCTCGGGGGCTCTCCTACGACAACGGAGGGACCATGAACGAATCGCCACAGCCCACCGCAGAGCAACCGGGCACGCCGGGCCTTTCGACAACCCCCCGGCGTCTGCTGTGGCTGCTCCTCGCTCTGCTCGGCGCCGCGGCCGTCGGTCTCGGTGTTCTGATCGTGTTCCTTCTGCGCCCGTCGGAAGCACCCACTTCGAGCACGATCCTGCAGTCGGCTGGATGTCCCATGACCATCGAACGTTCCATCTACGGGATCGGAACAGACCCGGGAGACCTCTTGCTGCGTCCAATGGGTGTCGCCCTCGACCCTGATGGCAATGTGTGGGTCGCCGACACCGGCCACGCCCGGCTGTTGGAGTTCGACGCGACCGGCACCTTCATCCGGGAAGCAGGCGAGGGACGCCTGACGAGCCCCTACGGGCTCGCTTTCGACGAGACGGGCAGTCGTCTGTACGTCGCGGACTGGAACGCGCACCAGGTGCTCGTGTTCTCGGGCGACGGCCGCTACATCGAGTCGTATCCGGCACCCGATCAGGATCTCTCCGTTTTCGGCCCGGTCGGATTCACACCGTTCGAAGTCCGCGCGTGGGGGGCCTTCATCGTGGTCTCGAGCAACGACGGTCTGTACTTCTTCGACCGAGACGGGAAGGTCGTCGACTACTGGGGAACCGGAACGAGGTCTCGCGAGGTGGGCGGCTTCAATTTCCCGGATGCCTTCGACATCGACCCGGAACTCGGGCGCTTCTACGTGGCGGACACGCTGAATCGACGCGTCGTGGCCCTCGACGAGACAGGCAACGTGCTGTGGGTGTCCGGTCAGCCCGACGAGCAGGGCAAGATCGTCGGCTTCTGGGAGCTGCCCCGCTCCGTCGCCGTGGGTCCCGACGGCAACGTGTACGTCGTCGACACGTTCAGGTTTCAGAACGAGTGCGCCGGCACAGGTCACATCGTCGTCCTCTCGCCCGAGGGGGACCTCATCGGCGAATTCGGGGCAGGTGGGCCCGGCGAGGACACGTTCAATTTCCCCGAAAAGCTGGCGATTGCCTCCAACGGAGTGTTCGCAATCGCAGATCGGGAAAACGGGCGGATCGCACTGTTCCGCCTGGACGGACTCCCCCGAGTAGACGAATCCGAGACCAAGCTGTACGCCAAGTCGTTCGTCCGATTCGGAGGCGTCGGACCTTGAGTGCTCATCGCTATCCAGTCGATAGATGCAGCGGCGATCGGACTTACGGCGTTATGGACCGCCATTTGGCCTCCTGATGGACCAGCCGTACACTCTGAAAGACAGAGGAGGGGAGACCACGGTGACCGATGATGTAAGTCGTCGCACACTTCTTTCGAAGATGGTCGCGGCTATCGGCGGGCTGATTGCCGCCGGTGTCGGCGTTCCGGCGATCGCCTACGTGGTCGCCCCGGCCTCCAAGAGCGGCCGTGAGGACGTATGGGTCCCCATCGGTTCGACTCGACAGATCGAACTGGGCACCCCCACCCTTTTCAAGGCAAAGATCGATCGTACGACCGGCTGGGTCACCCAGACGGAGGAGACGGGTGTCTACGTCTACACGAACAACGGGCGCGACTATGTCGCACTCTCCAACGTCTGCACCCATCTCGGCTGTCGGGTGCGGTGGGTGGACGACCAGCAGTCGTTCTTCTGCCCTTGCCACAACGGCGTGTTTTCCAAGACCGGCAAGGTGCTCGACGGGCCACCGCCGAAGCCCCTTGAATCCTTCGACGTGCGCGTCGAAGGTGAACAACTCGAGGTGCACTGGGACGCATGACACTCTCAGACTGGATCGACGACCGCACCGGCTGGCGCCGGATCTGGGAGACTCTCTTCCTGCGCCGGATTCCGAAGGTGAACTGGCTGTACACGCTCGGGTCGGCGACACTGTTCGTGGCCATCAACCAGATCGTCACCGGCATTCTGCTGTCCATCTACTACGTCCCGAGCCCCCAGGACGCCTATGCCAGCGTCCAGTACATCACCACCGGGGTATCTGCCGGCTGGCTCATCCGGGGACTGCACCATTGGGGCGCCAGCGCGATGGTGGTGCTCGCCGTCCTGCACATGCTCAGGGTCATCTTCCATGGCGCCTACAAGTACCCCCGGGAGATCACCTGGTTCACCGGAGTCCTGCTCCTCCTCGTTGTGTTTGGTTTCGGATTCACCGGCTACCTCCTCCCCTGGGATCAAAAGGCCTACTGGGCGACCACGGTCGGCACTCGCATCATCGCAGTCGTCCCCGGCATCGGAGACTGGCTACTTCGCGTCGCCCGTGGCGGGGATGAGCTCTCCGCGGTGACCCTCACGCGCTTCTTCGGCACCCACGTATGGGTGCTGCCGGCCTTGCTGCTCCTGCTGCTCGGCATCCACTTGTTCCTCGTCATTCGCATCAGCATCAGTGCGCCGCCAAAGCGGGAACGATCCAGATGAACGAGGAAGAACGGCGCCGATACCTCGCCGAGTACGAGGAAGAGAAGAAGAAGAAAGGCATCTCCTTCTTCCCCGACGCGATCTTCAAAGACGCCGTCGTCATGCTCATCGTGTTCATCGTCCTGGTTGCCCTTTCCTACTTCCTGGGTTCGCCGCTCGAAGCGAGGGCCAACCCGGCGGATGCGACCTACACGCCACGACCTGAGTGGTACTTCCTGTTCGTGTTCCAGCTCCTCAAGTACTTCCCCGGCAACCTCGAAGTGATCGGCGTGATCGTCATCCCGGCGATCGCCGTCGGCCTGCTGTTCGCGCTGCCTCTTCTCGACCGGTCGCCTCGACGTCACTTCCGCGACCGCCTCGGCATCACCGGCGTGACGGCCCTGGTGCTGGTGGGAGTCGTCGGACTGACCGTGCAAGCACTCCGTCAACAGGTGCCGCTGAGCGGCCAGGAACAGCCCGACAAGGTCGCCGCCCTCTACACAGCAAACTGTGCCGCATGCCATGGCCCCTCGCTGGCGGTTCCTCCAGGTGTCGACCTGCACGCGGTGATCGCACAAGGAAGCCACGAAGGCATGCCCGCGTGGGGCGCCGACCTCTCCGTCGACGAGATCGACGCCCTCGTCGGTTTCATCACTGCACCGAACGGGTGGGCGGTCTTCCGGGACGAGTGCAGCGAATGCCATCAAGCCACCGACCTCGCGGAGCTGGATCCGTTCCAGCTTCGCGACGCCCTCGATCCCGGGTTCGCGGCGCACAAGGGTCTCGACACTCCCGACTGGAGCTCCAAACTCGATTCTTCGGCGGTGACGGCCCTCGTCAACTTCCTCATCGCTCCTGATGGACAACGCCTCTTCGCGGCCAACTGTGCGACGTGTCACGGCACGGGCGTCACCGTCTCCGACGAGACCGAGGTTCGCTCGATCATCATGAAAGGTGGCCGGCATCGCACGATGCCGTCGTGGTCGGGGCGGCTCCCGGACGAGGATATCGTGACCCTGGCAAGGTATGTGGTGGACCCGGCGGCGGCACCTGGAGGCGCCAACCTGTTCACACAGAACTGCTCATCGTGCCACGGAGAACGCGTGCCGGCGGCCGCCACGGTGGATGCCGCATACAAAGCGATTGCCCAAGGCGCCGAGCACGAGACAATGCCCATCTGGGGAGACGTCCTCACCGACGAGCAGATCGACGCCCTGGTGGCCTACACCGTCAAAGTGTCGAAGGGAGCCCCGGAGGTCGAGGGCCGGCGGATCTTCTCCCAAAACTGCTCGATGTGTCACGGCGACTTCGGCGAAGGCGGTCCGCTCCCTGCCGACCCGACGAGAGTCATCGCTCCCATCAGCGTCAGCCAGTATCTCGGCACCCACGACAACGCGACGATCAAGGCAATCGTGACGAAAGGTCAGCCCGACCTGGGCATGTCGCCGTTCGGTGTAGCCTCCGGCGGCCCCCTCAGCGAGGACCAGATCGACGCAGTCGTCGCGTTCGTGCGGTCGTGGGAGAAGAACCCGCCGGTCGAACTGCCCCCTGAGATCGCACCGCAGCAGGTGGCAGGAAGCTCTCAGCAGATCTGGGACGAGTTCTGTGCCCAATGCCATGCAGCCGACGGGTCCGGCGCCATCGGTCCTTCGCTCATCGCCCCCGCATTCCAGGAGGGGAACAGCGACTCCGAGATCATCACCACCATTCAACTCGGCCATCCGGCCACGGCGATGATCGCCTGGGGGCAGGTTCTGACGTCTCACCAAATCGAAGACCTGGTCGGCTTCATCCGTGCCCTCGCCGGGGAACCCACACCTGCCACGGAGGAACCGACGTTCGTCACGGACATCAAGCCACTCTTCGACGCCAACTGCTCGATGTGTCACGGCACGCTCGGAGGATGGGACGCCTCCGGCTACCAGTCGGCGATGACCAGCGGCGACAATGCTCCTGTCATCGTGCCGGGCGACCCCAACGGCAGCATCCTGCTCCAGAAACTGCTGGGAACCCAGGAGTTCGGCGGCCCGATGCCGCCGTCAGGAGGGCTTTCCGACGCGGACATCCAGATGATCGAGGACTGGATCTCCAACGGGGCTCCCGAATCCTGAGTCATTTGCCGAGTCTTTGTCCGCCGGGAGACGAGACACGGCGTACCCTCACGGAACTACCCCTCACCCACCCACGAAAGCCTCAGTCGACCCTTCTTTCTTTCCTTCCCCCTTCAGGGGGAAGTGCCGAGCCCTGCGAGGCGATGGGGGTGTCGCCGCGAAGAGCGGACTCTCTGCCGCCATCGACAAGTCAACGTGCTATCTCGACGGTCAATCTGTCGACATACAGGTCTCTTCCGCCTGCAGCATTGCTTCCCCAGGGTAGATTACTGCCAATCCAGAATCCCATCATGGACCTGAACTCACCCATCCCATTGTCCTTTCGCACGGTGAAGTTGGATCGAAACTCGTCACTGTTCCATTCCTCGTTGTCAACAGATACCCTTGTGTATCGTCTTGTTTCCATATCAACTTCCAATACGACGTCATGCCATCTATCCGGTTCCATCGTGATCGTGCCCAACAACATCTCCCTGTCGTTCTCTCCAACGTAGATCACGTTACCTTTATTACTGACTCTTATCTGTGCGAATAGGTTATAGTTACCGTTTGCCTTGTCCGTAAAGATCTCTGGATTCATGTGAAAGAAGTATTCCTCATCCATATCCTTGGAAGGGAACATGAATCGCGCCGTCATTCTGATCTTGGGATGGGGGAAGATGTACGCTTCTTCGTGTGTGGGTGTAGCCACGTCTGACCAGTTCGTCAGGAGATTCTCGTTGAGACCTTCTATCCAGCAGTTCTGACGTGCAATCGTTGTAGTAATCAGCGTCCCATCGTCTATCGTTGCTTTTACGCATGGATGGTCCGGATAAATCTCCCAGTCTTTGATCTTGGCCGGGTCGAACTCAAATGCATGTATCCTTTCAGAGGAATAATCGCTCGTGTAGATAGTCGCCCAATTATCTCGTTGCACGAAAGATGCAGCAGATCGTCCTTCTCGAGCACATCCGCCAGTCAACCCAACCGTAAAAAGCAACAGCCAGGTCAAGAGCCTCACAGCGTTCATGCCCTTCATTATTGGGCAGCCCAGGTGGCGTCACTTGGCCGGCACGAGCCCTGCCGGTTGGGTCACGGGTCCCGATACCGAAGACCCGCCCATGCTCCCACCAGCATCACCGCCGCCCATCCGACCAGTACGGCCACGGCATGCACCTGTGACATCTCCGTCCCCAGCAGATTCGTCAACGGCGCGGACTCTGCTGCGCCGAACCCCCCGAGCAACGACGCCGAGGCCTTGGACAGCGAGATCGGCCGATACACCGACCAAAACGCCAGGAGTCCCTCGATGAACGAAAACGCCAAGGCCACACCGATGGCGATGCCGGTGGAACGAAACACCGCGATGGCGAACAGCCCGATCGCCACCCATGCCAGTTCGATCAGCGCCGCCTTCCAGACGAGTGCCAGCCATCCGGCCACTCCCAGCCCGACGGGACCGCCGATCAGGATGGACGCCGCGACGGTCCACACGAGCACCAACACGAGTGAGGTGAGCAACACCGCCGGCCAGAACACGAGAAGTCGCGCGATCAGATGCGCCCATCTCCGCGCGTCGCGCGTCAGCGAGGATGCCCAGATGGTTCGGCTCACATCGGTGCCAAGTGCCACGACGGCAAGGATGAGGGGGAACCAGGACTGTCCGAGAATCTGCTGCGCCCCCAGCTTGATCACGTCGGACGCCACCGGCAGCGTGAGACCCTGCACGTCCTGGGGCACCAGCTTGGGCAACACCAGCATCACGAACACCAACAGCCCGACGAGGGCCAACAGCACGATCGACAGGACCCAGTAGAGCTTGCGATGGACGAGTTTGATGATCTCGGCGCGGATCAGCCCACTCATGGCGTCTCGTCCTCGGTCAGCTCGAGGAACCGCTGTTCCAGGTTGGAACGGTTGGGCGTGATCCGCTCCGGGTAGAGATCCGCGAACGCCAGGGCCCGGGACACCGCCGGGCCATCGACGCCTTCGCCGATCACCTCCAGGCGCCTCTCGCCCGCATGCACCTCGAATCCGGCAGAACGGAGCACCGCGGCGGCCGCCTCCAAATCGGCGATCTCCACCATCACTCCCTGGGCCGGCCCGACGATGTCATCGAGCGTGCCCGCCGCAATGAGCCGACCCCGGCTGATGATCACGACGTGATCGGCGAGTTGTTCCACCTCGGCCAGGTTGTGGCTCGACACCACCACCGACGTGCGTCCCTCATCCACCAGCCCCCGCAGCAGGCCCTTGAACTTGGCCTGGCCGGCGGGATCGAGCCCGTCGAGCGGTTCGTCCAGCAGCAGCACCTCGGGTTGTCCCAAGAGCGCCATCCCCAACGCCAGCCGCTGGCGCATGCCTTTCGAATACCCCTTGACCTTGCGACCGGCGTCCTCGCTCAGCTCGACGAACTCCAACAGCTTCGGGATCTGATCGTCGCCCACTCCCAGCTCGCGTGCCGCGACGCGCAGGTTGTCCCTGCCGTTCAGAGTGTCCTGGACCCCGGGCTCCTCCACCACCGCCCCGACCCGCTTGACGATCGCCGGCGTGTCGGGACCAACCTGCATGCCCAGCACGTCGATCGTGCCCGACGTCAGCCGGGTGAGACCGAGGATCGAGCGGAAGGTGGTGGTCTTCCCGGCACCATTGGGACCGAGGAAGCCGGTGAGCGCTCCCGCCGGGATGGTCGTCGTCAGATGGTCGACGGCGGTCACCGAGCCATAGCGCTTGGTCACGTCTCGCAGTGTGATCGCATCCATCCCGGGGATTCTACCCGACGCTGTGTCGGGATCAGAGATCACACATGTCGCGGCTGTCACCTGATGCCGACACCCTTCTCGTGCAGGCGCACCGCCATCGTGCAGGCGTCGCTCGGAGAAGGCGTCGCGACGGTTGGGAGAGGCGGTAGTCTTGACATGTCGACGAGACCGTGTTTGACTCGCTCGTCAACACGTCGATAGAACCTGACGCCGGATACGAGAGGAGCAGATGATGGGTAGCCCTGCACCCGCCTCACTCGTCTCCGCGCGTGACCTTGTCATGTGCATGTGCATGCTCGGCTCTCGGGTGGCTCGCCCGAGCGCACCTGCACTGCGCTCCTAGGAACTGCCACCGCCCGAGAGGTCACTTCGGCGTTCCACTTCAACCACACCGGCTCATCCGGTCACATTGAAAAGGACTCACATGACGACATCAACCATTCCACTCAACGACGTCAACATCGAAGCCGTCGGCGCACTCGTACAGGCGATCCAGGCCGAGCCCACAAAGGGCCACACCACATGGAAGGCCTCCGTGACATGGGACGCAGGATTCCGGACGACGACCACAATCGGGGACTTCCCACCCTTCGCCACCGACGAGCCTGAGACACTCGGCGGGACCAACACCGCCCCCAACCCGGTGGAACAGCTCATCGGGGCGCTCGGCTCGTGCCTGGCCATCGGATACGCCGCGAATGCCAGCGCCGCGGGGATCCGCATCACCGATCTCCGGATCGACATCGAAGGCGAGCTCAACCTGGAGACGTTCCTTGGCATCCGAGAGGGCAACGCCGGCTATGAGACACTGCGGGCCACGGTCCACATCGTCACCGACGCCGACGACGCCACTCTCGCGGAACTTCACGACAAGGTCGTGACGACATCGCCCGTCGGGCACACATTGAGCCGGGCGGTCCCACTCACGATCGAGCTTGCCTAGCAGCGTCGAGGTCCGGGCCCGTCGGGTTCGGACCCCGGCGCCGCTGCAACAAGAACCGTCCTGTTGTTCCTCGCCGTCGCACAATGTGCTGCCCTCCAGGGCATCGACCTCCGCCACCTCATCGGTGGACGGATTACGCTCGACGACGATCACCGATCCACCGGAGCGCCCTCATGACCGAACCTACCCACGATTACGGATTCGCCACGAGATCCATTCACGCCGGTCAACGGCCCGACCCTGAGACCGGCGCCAGGGCCATGCCCATCTATGCCACAACGTCCTATGTCTTCGACGATGCTCAGCATGCCGCCGACCTGTTCTCCCTCCAGACCTTTGGCAACATCTACACGCGCATCGGCAACCCGACATCGGCGGCATTCGAGGAGCGGATGGCATCACTCGAAGGTGGAATCGGAGCGCTGGCGACCGCATCGGGTCAGGCAGCTCAGCTGATCACCATTCTCACCCTGGCCCAGAAGGGCGACGAGCTCGTCGCCTCGAGATCACTGTACGGCGGCACGTATACCCAGTTCGACGTGACCCTGCGCCGGATGGGTATCGATGTCACCTTCGTGGACATCCATGATCCCGAAGCGATCGACCAGGCGATTACCGACCGCACCAAGGCCGTGTATGGGGAGACGATCGGGAACCCGCGGGCCGACGTCCTCGATTTCCAAGCCGTGTCGGCTGTCGCCCACAGCCATGGGCTCCCCCTCATCGTGGACAACACGTTCGCCACTCCCTACCTGTGCCGGCCGCTCGAGCACGGAGCCGATATCGTCACCCACTCGGCCACCAAGTTCATCGGAGGCCATGGCACCGTGATCGCCGGCTGCATCGTCGAGAGCGGCAGATTCCCGTGGGACAACGGCAACTTCCCTCTTCTCACCGACCCCTCCCCCGCCTACCACGACCTCCGGTTCTGGGAGAATTTCCGAGAGTATGCGTACCTGATGAAGGCACGCACCGAACTCCTGCGCGACACCGGGGCCTCGCTGTCGCCGTTCAACTCGTTCCTGTTGCTCCTGGGCCTCGAGACGCTGTCGCTCCGGATGAGACAGCATGTCGCCAACGCCAAGCTGGTCGCGCAGTTCCTTCGTGACCACGCCAAGGTCGCCTGGGTCGGCTATCCGATCTTCGATGACAACGAATGGACCACCCAGGCCCGGCGCTACCTGCCCGAGGGCCCCGGAGCCATCTTCACGTTCGGTCTCGTGGGAGGCTTTGCCGCGGGAGTCAGGTTCATCGAGAACGTCGAACTGGCCTCCCACGTCGCCAACGTCGGCGATGCCAAGACGCTCGTCATCCATCCGGCATCGACCACGCATCAGCAGGTGCCAGAAAACGAGCGAGCGGCCATGGGGGTGGGCAACGACATGATCCGAATCTCGGTCGGGATAGAGGACATCGACGACATCCTGTGGGATCTCGGGCGAGCACTGGAGGCGACATGACGACGGCCACCGTTCCCGAAGCAACACCCGCCGAGCGTCTGGACATCATTCGCAACGCCCGTTCCGTTGCCCTGGTAGGCGTGTCTGCCAACCCGATCCGCTCCTCGAACTTCGTCGCCGCCTACCTGATACGCACACCGTTTCGCACCTACCCGGTCAACCCTGCGTATGACGAGGTGTTGGGAGTGAAATGCTATCCGTCGCTACGCGACCTCCCCGAGGTCCCCGACGTGGTCGACATCTTCCGACGACCCGAAGCCATACCCGGGGTGGTCGACGAGGCGATCGAGGTCGGGGCCAGGGTCGTGTGGTTCCAGCTCGGGTTGCGCCACGACGAGGCTGCCCGCCGAGCACTCGACGCCGGCCTCCAGGTCGTTCAGGACCGATGTCTGAAGATCGAGCATGCCCGGTGGCACGGCGGGCTGCATCTCGGCGGATTCGATACCGGCATCATCTCGAGTAAACGGCACCGCCCGATCTGAGTCGAGGCACACCGGCAGCCAGGCACCTGTGGTGCACTCCCGGCAACGATGGCAGGAAAGCCGGAGTCCCGCGTCGTGACCCCGCTCCCACGGCCCTCTTCTTCGCAGAATGGCCGACCTCTGGGTACTCTCAACCAGAACCGGTCGGTCGGCCGCCGACCGGATGTGAGGCAATATGAAGCGCGAGCAACACCAGATTCGGAAGACGGAGGGACTCTACAAACCTCTTCTCGACCACGATTCGTGCGGCATCGGATTCGTCGCCGACATCAAGGGTCGCAAGAGTCACCAGATCATCACTCAGGGGCTGACGGTGCTGGCGAACCTCACGCACCGTGGTGCAGTCGGGGCGGATCCACTGGCGGGTGACGGTGCCGGGATGCTGCTCCAGATACCCGATGGTTTTTTCCGGCCCGAGATGGCGGAACAGGGAATCGGCCTTCCGGAACCCGGCAGCTACGGGGTTGGGCTGATCTTTCTGCCACAGGATCCCGTCGACCGCGTCGTGTGTGAGAACCTTCTGACCGAGCTGGTGATACGCGAGGGCCAGCAGCTCCTCGGTTGGCGAGACGTTCCGGTGGACTCGTCGTGCCTCGGAGCGAGTGTCAGACCCATCGAACCGGTGATCCGCCAGCTGTTCATCGGCCGTGGCGAGAACATCGTCGACGCCGATCACTTCGAGCGCAAGCTCTACGTGATTCGCAAACAGGCTCATGTCCAGTTGGCGAAACGCGCTCCCGGTCTCATAGAGCGAGGCGAGTTCTACGTGACCTCGATGTCGGCCAGGACCATCACGTACAAGGGCATGATGCTGGCCAAGAGGCTCGCCGTGTACTACAAAGATCTTGCCGATGAGCGGACCGAATCGGCTCTTGCGCTCATCCACCAGCGGTTCTCCACGAACACATCCCCGTCGTGGCGCCTGGCGCAGCCTTTCCGTTATCTGTGTCACAACGGTGAGATCAACACGGTCCAGGGCAACGTCAACTGGATGATGGCCCGCCGGCAGAACATGTCATCGGAGATCATCGGTGATGACCTCGAGAAGTTGTGGCCCCTGATCGGGGACGGGGCATCAGACTCCGCGACGTTCGACAACGCGCTCGACCTGCTGCTGGCGGGCGGGTATCCCCTCGGTCACGCCATGATGTTGATGATCCCCGAGGCCTGGGCGGACAACCCGTTGATGGACAGCGGCCGCAAAGCCTTCTACGAGTACCACGCCGCCCTGATGGAACCCTGGGACGGTCCCGCCGCCGTGGCGTTCACCGACGGCAGACAGATCGGTGCCACTCTCGATCGCAACGGGCTTCGCCCGGCCCGCTATTTCGTCACCGATGACGACCTGGTCGTGATGGCGTCGGAGATGGGCGTACTCGACATTCCCGAAGAGAAGATCGTCAAGAAATGGCGTCTGCAACCCGGCAAGATGCTGCTGATCGATCTCGAGCAGGGCCGCATCATCGATGATGCGGAACTCAAGAACTCTCTCTCCGGGGCGAAGCCATACCGGAAGTGGCTCGACGAGACCCAGATCCATATTGCCGAGCTTCCGCCCGAGGTCGCCGCCATGGGACCGGACGCGGGGACTCTGCGGACTACTCAGAAGGCCTTTGGCTATACGCGTGAGGACCTCGAGTTCTTCTTGAAGCCGATGGCCTCCGAAGGCAAGGACCCCATCGGGTCGATGGGCCGGGATACGCCGCCGGCGGTGCTGTCCGACCGTCCCAAGATGCTGTACGACTACTTCAAGGAGAGATTCGCCCAGGTCACCAACCCTCCGATCGACCCGATCAGGGAAGAGACGGTGATGTCACTCGTATCTCTGATCGGGCCCCGACCCAACTTGCTCGATCTCAACACCGGTGGAACCCACAAGCGGCTGGAGGTCACGCACCCGATCCTCACCAATGTGGATCTGGAACGCATCCGTCGCATCGAGAACCACGTCGATGATGCTTTCCGAACCCGCAAGCTGAGCATCTGCTACCCGGCGAGCGAAGGCGCCGCCGGCATGCGGGGAGCATTGGAGAGACTGTGTGATCGGGCTATCGAGACGGTGCGCGAAGGTCGTAACATCCTCATCCTGTCCGACCGTCGCCTGGAAGTGGAGCGGATCGCCATCCCGGCCTTGCTGGCGACCGCAGCCGTTCACCACCATCTGATCAGGGCCGGCCTCCGAACCGAAGTGGGGCTGGTCGTCGAGACCGGTGAGGCCCGCCAGGTTCACGACTTCTGCCTGCTCGGTGGCTACGGCGCCGAGGCCGTCAATCCGTACCTTGCATTCGACAGTATCCATGCTCTCGTTGATGAGCTGCCCGGCAGTCCGTCCCCGGAAGAGGCCGAGAGGCGCTACACCAACGCGCTCAACAAGGGCATGCTCAAGGTGATGTCGAAGATGGGCATCTCGACGTTCCAGTCCTACTGCGGTGCCCAGATTTTCGATGCCGTCGGCCTGAACACCGAATTCGTCGAACGGTATTTCACAGGTACTCCCTCCATGATCGAAGGTATCGGCCTGGACGAGATCGCTGCCGAGACGGTGCGGCGCCATGAGATCGCCTTCGGCACCAAGACGTACCGCACACCCGGTCTCGATGTCGGCGGCGACTATGCGTTCCGGCTGCAGGGCGAGGTGCATGTCTGGACTCCCGAGACCATTTCCACGCTCCAGCACTCGGTCCGATCCGGCGACTATGCCCTCTTCCAGAAGTACACCGAAATGGTCAACGACCAGACGCACAAGCTGAAGAACCTGCGGGGACTGTTCGAACTCGACTTCCTCGACGAGCCGATCCCCCTCGAGGAGGTCGAGCCGGCTTCCGCTATCGTGAAACGCTTTGCCACCGGCGCCATGTCGTTCGGGTCGATCTCGTGGGAGGCCCACACGAATCTGGCAATTGCGATGAACCGGCTCGGAGCCAAGTCGAACACGGGCGAGGGTGGCGAGGAACCGAGCCGGTACGTTCCCCTGGAGAACGGCGACTCCATGCGATCGGCGGTCAAGCAGGTCGCATCGGGTCGCTTCGGGGTGACGACCGAGTACCTGGTAAACGCCGACGACATCCAGATCAAGATGGCCCAGGGTGCCAAGCCCGGTGAAGGAGGCCAGCTCCCCGGCCACAAGGTAAACGACTGGATCGCCAAGGTACGCCATTCGACACCGGGCGTCGGCCTGATCTCGCCCCCGCCTCACCACGACATCTACTCGATCGAGGACCTCAAGCAGCTCATCTTCGATCTGAAGAACGTCAACCCGACAGCCCGCATCAGCGTGAAACTGGTGTCCGAGGTCGGTGTAGGCACCATTGCCGCCGGAGTTGCCAAGGCGCACGCGGACCATGTCCTCATCTCGGGCAATGAGGGTGGCACGGGCGCCAGCCCTCTCACCTCGGTGATGCAGGCAGGCTCACATTGGGAGATCGGTCTGGCCGAGACGCACCAGACCCTGGTCGCCAATGGTCTGCGAGGACGGATCGCTGTTCAGACCGACGGTGGCATCCGCACCGGTCGGGATGTCGTGATTGCAGCGCTGCTGGGGGCGGACGAGGTCGGTTTCGGCACCGCCGCTCTCATCTCCGAAGGCTGCATCATGATGCGCAAGTGCCACCTCAACACATGCCCGGTCGGTGTGGCCACTCAAGACCCCGAGCTGCGCAAGCTCTTTCCCGGCAAGCCGGAGCACGTCGTCAACTTCTTCATGTTCGTTGCGGAAGAGACCCGAGAGATCATGGCCAAGTTGGGCTTCCGCACCTATTCCGAGATGATCGGTCAAAGTGACCGTGTCCACGCAAAGGACGCAGTCGAGCATTGGAAAGCTCGAGGTCTCGACTTCTCCAAGGTCCTGTTCAAGCCTCGGCCCCGGCCCGGCATCGCCATCAGCAACACCGGAAAGCAGCAGCACGCGCTCGATCGGGCTCTCGACAACCATCTCATCGAGAAGGCGATGCCGGCTCTCGAGAACCGGCAGGCGGTGTGGATCGAAATTTCGGTGAACAACACGAACCTTTCCGTCGGCGCGATGTTGTCGGGTGAGGTGGCTCGTCGTTACGGTCACGCCGGTCTCCCTGATGACACGATCCACGTCAAGTTGAACGGGACCGCCGGGCAGAGCTTCGGCGCCTGGCTGGCGCACGGCATCACGCTTCATCTCGAAGGAGATGCCAACGACTACGTCGGCAAGGGGCTGTCGGGCGGCCGCATCATCATCGAGGCGGAGCCGTCCGGCCCGATCGTCCCGCGCGAGAACATCATCATCGGCAACACCGTGCTCTACGGCGCCATCTCCGGTGACTGCTACTTCAACGGCGGCGCCGGAGAGCGATTCGCCGTCCGGAACTCCGGCGCCATTGCGGTCGTCGAGCGAATCGGCGACCACGGCTGCGAGTACATGACCGGTGGCTGTGTCGTCGTGATCGGCAAGGCCGGCAGGAACTTCGGAGCCGGGATGAGCGGTGGAATCGCATACGTGATCGACGATGCCGGCGATTTCGAGCAACGCGTCAACCACCACATGGTCGAGATCGAGCGAGTCGTGGCGGACGACGGTCCCCCGCTCGAAGCAACCGATCGCCCCACTCCGGGCGAGCTCCTCGCCGATCCGCTGAGACACGACGTCTGGCGGCTGAAGACCCTCATCGCCCGCCATGCCCGCCTCACCAACAGTTCCCGGGCCGAGGAGATTCTCGACAACTTCGAGGAGTACCTGCCCCGGTTCTACAAGGTGGTGCCGGTGGAGTATCGACGGGCGTTGCATCAGCGCACGTTGACCGTGGAGCGCGTGTGATGGCCTCGCCGACAGGGTTCCAAGAGATCGAGCGCCAGGAGCGTGGCTACCTGCCGGTGCAGGAGCGCATCAAGAACTATCGGGAGTTCTCGATTCCATTGACGGACGAGGCGGTGGCATCCCAAGGGGCCCGTTGCATGGACTGTGGCGTGCCGTACTGTCATTTTGGGTGCCCGGTCGACAACATCATTCCCGATTGGAACGGCCTCGTATACCAGGGCAACTGGCGCGAGGCCGCCGACCTGCTGCACACGACGAACAACTTCCCCGAATTCACCGGCCGGGTCTGTCCGGCACTCTGCGAGGAGGCGTGCACGCTCAATCTCCACGACGCCCCGGTGACCATCAGAACGATCGAACACGCGATCATCGAAAAGGCCTGGCAGAATCGGTGGATCGACCCGCAGATCCCGGGAAGGCACACCGACAGGCGCGTCGCCGTCATCGGGTCGGGGCCCTCCGGTTTGGCTGCCGCGCAGCAGCTGGCCCGGGCGGGCCACCAGGTCGAGGTGTTCGAAAAGAATGCAAAGATCGGCGGCCTTCTCCGCTACGGGATCCCCGACTTCAAGCTCGCCAAGTCGGTCATCGACCGCCGGCTGGCGCAGATGCAGGCAGAGGGTGTCGAGTTTCGCGTGAACAGCCATGTCGGTGTGAACGTGCCGGTAGAGCGCCTCATCACCAAGTACGACGCCGTGGTGTTGGCTGCCGGGTGCGAGAAGCCGCGGGATCTCCCCGTCCCCAGGCGCGATCTCGACGGGATTCATTATGCGATGTCATTCCTGACTCAGCAGAACCGAAGAGTTGGCCGCGAGTCACCTGGTGGTCAGGAGCCGATCACCGCGGAGGGAAAGCACGTAGTCGTCATCGGTGGTGGCGACACCGGCGCCGACTGTGTCGGGACATCGAACCGGCAGGGCGCTGCCTCCGTCACGCAACTGGAGTTGTTGCCGCGGCCCCCGGAGCATCCCGACAAGATGCTCATCTGGCCCAACTGGCCGACGAAGCTGCGAACGTCCACATCTCACGACGAGGGATGCGAGCGGTTGTGGTCGGTTTCAACGACTTCGTTCGAGGGCTCGGCCGGGCGAGTCGAGACGCTGCGAGGTATCGGAGTCGACTGGAAGCAGGTCGACGGCCGCTGGGTAATGACCCAAGTCGCCGGACGCGAGTTCGAACTGCGGACGGATCTCGTCCTGTTGGCAACGGGGTTTGTCAGCCCCGTTCACGAGGGCCTGCTCGAACAGCTCGGCGTCGAGTTCGATCGGCACGGAAACGTGGCAGCGAACACCGACAACTATGCAACGAGCGTGCCCGGCGTCTTTGCGGCCGGAGACATGCGCCGCGGCCAGTCGTTGGTGGTGTGGGCCATCAGCGAGGGTCGCCGGTGTGCACGGGCAGTCGATGAGTACCTGATGGGTCACAGCGACCTTCCCCGCTGAGCTTCGAACCGTCGTCGCGATGCGAGCCATGTGGTACCGGACTGCACCTGGTGCCTCGACCGGCAACCTTTGCGGTGTTCTGCCGGCCGGGAACGCCGAGCAGCCCCCTTCCCCCCGGTTCTTGCGTGAGCCGGCTGCCCATAGCGCGGGCGTTCTCACGCAAGAAGGGTTGGGCGCGCCTTCGTTCAGGCGCCCCTGCTCCGGCATCGACACACCGAACGTTACCGGCCGAGGCACTTAGTCTCCCTCCAGCGGTAGAGTGGCCGCAGGAGGCGGAAGGTAGTGGAGGTGTCGGTCGAGAGTGACGAGGTGGACGCCGAGCCCGAGGAGGGATTTCGGGATCGCGTTGCCGAGCATGGCCGCCTGAGAGCGGTACTGGAGTCGTTCGCCTACCTCCCACCCTGGGGCGCGCTGTTCAAGAAATCCGCACCGTTCTATGCAGAATCGTACTGGTACTGCATGGGGGGGATCACCTTCCTCATGTTCGTCTACTTGACCATCAGCGGGATCCTGCTTGCCTGGCTGGGCCCCTTCTGGTGGCTCACCAGCCCCGTGGGTCGAGTGATCAAGGCAACCCACTACTGGAGCGCCCAGGCGTTCTTCTTCTTCCTGGTGCTGCACCTGATCCGCGTGTGGGCGACCGGGGCGTATCGCGGCCGGCGCCGGCTGAACTGGGCCATCGGAACGATCACGCTGCTCCTCGGCCTTGGCCAGAACCTCTTCGGGCTCCTCGCCCGTGGAGACTGGGAGTCCCAGTTCGTGGCTATGCACTCCAGCGACATGCTGTTCACCGAACCGTTCTTCTTCAACCTGTTTTCGGCGGCGAACTTCACCGTGGATCTCGCGATCCATGTTGCAGTCATCCCGGTGATCATGTTCGCCCTGATCTTCGCCCATGTGACGCTGGTGCGCCTTCAGGGTATCGCCCGCCCACTGTGAGGATCTAAGGAGAGGACGATGCAACACACGGATACCGTGGCAGAGCAGACCAGGGTCTCGGACCGACCTCCGGGACACTTCGTTCGGCACTGCTTCTGGAAGTACCCGCTGATCGCCGGCGGCCTGGCCATCCTGTTGATCGCCCTCGCCCTCATCGTGGGCTCGCCCAACTGGCCGAGGGACACCGTTGCCGGAGTCTCCCAGAGTGATCCCGGCGGGGCCGTCCTCGCCTTCACCCAGGAACTCAACGGAACGTCCGCCTCGTGGGCGAACGTCGGCTCGCACGGGATGGGGGAGCCGAGCCAGGTGTTCGTCCTCGGACCCGTGAGCGACTTCGCCTCCCTGCTCGGCCCGAGCGTTGTTCAGGCCGTGGGCACGTACGAGGAAGCAAGCACTACCCAACGGCAGGCTTGGGCCGGCGCCTATGAACAGGCGCTGGGGACCATCACTCCGCAGGTGACAGGTGAGGCCGAGGAACTGGGGATGATCCTCAGCCCCGACTACGCTCGGCTCGACACCCTGACCGGAGACTTCGGTCCGGTGCCGGCGCTGGTGCAGGCGGATCTCACACTCGCTCAGCGCGGATACCTCGAACAGTACCTTGTGGGGCGGGACCCGGGGCACTCGCTGCAGTTGGGGACGATCTGGCTCTACGACCACCCGGGCATGGTGAACGCCGCCATCACGAACGGGCTCACCGATGACCAATGGGGCATGGTGAAGGAACGAGGCTTCTCCGTAGGACCTTGGTATCTGATCATCCCCGCGATCTTTCACGTGAAGTTCCCCGGTGGGTCGATCGGTACGGGCTTCGTCCTGTGGAATCTGTTGGCGGCCCTGATCTTCCTGCTTGCCGTGCCCATGCTCCCAGGTCTTCGGGATCTCCCCCGCCGTGTTCGTTTGTACCGGTTGATCTACCGTTACCCCACCCGGGGCGAGCTGGTGGCGACCGCGAGCGCGCCGCGAGGGGAAGACGCCGGGAAGGCGAAGGCTCCATGAACCGCCGGCAGGGACTCTCTGAGCTGACACTGTTCTTCGCTGCTGCGGCCGCCGGCGTCTACGGGTTGGGCCGCGCGTTCCAGGGGAACGCCCTCTGGCTCGGAGTCTCGGCAGTGGCGCTCATAGTGCTCGCGAAGCAGATGAGCAGGATCCAGGATCACTGGCCGCGTCGCCGGGACGAGCAATGAAAAGGAGGCCATCGAGATGAAGCGATTCCACCGCGATGCCTATTCGGTCATGATCGGCACGTTGTTGCTGTTCGGAATCATCTGGTTGATGCTCGCAACCTTGAACCCGGTTCGATAGGAAGACCGCACCGGCCCGCAGACCCCCAAGATCGCGCAGCTCTTCAACCGAGGCCGACAGGTATGGGATCGGTCATTGGACACCTTCCATCTGGCGAGCCTTGTGGTACCAGGGAATCGTGATCCGTTCGAAGAGGACGATGAGGCCAAAGAAGCCCACACCGAGCACCGACAGCGCGAAGATGATGGCAAACACCTCGTCGGTGTTGACCGCACGGTTCTCCAGCAGCAGCAGGTATCCGAGCCCGCCCTTCGCTCCGACCCACTCTCCGAAGACTGCACCCAACACGCTGAACGCCGCGGCCACCTTCATCCCGGTGAAGATGTGTGGCAAGGCCACGGGAATGCGAACCTCTCTGAAGGTCCGGGCGCGGCTCGCCCCGAACGTCCGCATGAGTCGCACCATCTCCGGGTCGACTGCCTTCAGGCCGTCGACGGTGCTGACTGCGATCGGGAAGAAGGCGATCAGCATCACGACCAGCACCTTCGGCAAGATCGCGAAGCCGAACCAGATCACCAGCACCGCGGCGACGGCCGGAATCGGGATGGTCTGGCTGACGATGAGCCAAGGGTACACGGCGGAATGCGCCACCTTCGAGTACGCGAGCACGATGCCGATGCTGATACCGACCACTGCCCCGAGCGCGAAGCCCAGCACCATCTCGAGGGTCGTGATCCCTGCATTCCTCAGCAGGGCGCTCGGGTTCTCGAGAAGAGCACCGACGATCTCGCTCGGCGCCGGGTAGATGCGGGGGTCGGCATCGGTGACGATAGTGAGCAGCTCCCACCCCAGGACCACGAGCAGCCCGAAGACGACCGGGGGCAGGGCCTTCTTGAGCCGGCTAGCCATCCGAGGTCATCTCCTCGCCATTCACGTCCTGTGCGTCAGGGTGCAGGTAACGAATCGCCTGCACCTTCAGGGCCAGGAACTCGGGCGACAGCACCGTTTCGTAGGGGCGGGGCCTTGGCAAGTCGATCTCGAGGGTGAGCACGACGCTCGCCGGGCGTTTCGACAGAACGTAGACACGATCGGACAACCGGATGGCCTCGTCCACGTCGTGGGTGATGAACAACACGGATGCGGCCGACGCCTGCCAGATGTCGAGCAGCCACGACTGCATCTGCAGCCGCGTCAGGCTGTCGAGGGCACCGAACGGCTCGTCCAACAGCAGCACGTCGTCACCGGCGAGGAAAGTCCGAGCGAGTGCCGCCCGCTGTCGCATCCCACCAGAGATCTCACTCGCGTAGCGATGGCCGAATCCACCGAGGCCGAACCGCTCCAGGACCTCCTCGGCTCTGGCTCGCGCCTCACGACGCGGTGTCCCCTTCACGATGAGACCGAGCGCCACGTTGTCGGTGATGCACTTCCAGGGCATGAGCAGATCCTTCTGCTGCATGTACCCGCACGTGCCGAGCCGGTCTGCCGACCCGTCGACGAGCGCGACGCCGTCACTCGGTTCGAAGAGCCCCGAGATGATGTTCAACAGGGTGGACTTGCCGCAGCCGCTTGGACCGAGGAGGCTGACGAAGTGGTGTTGGCCGACTTGAACATCGATCCCGTCGAGAACTTCTACACGGTCGGCGCCCATCCCGAAGCCCTTCGAGATGTTCCTGACACTGATGCGCTCTTTCATGGCGGCCCTTTCCGTGATGAGTGGCGGAGGACACGGTTCGTCCCCTCCGGCCGACGCCACCGTTCAGGGGAGGAACTCGGTGGTGACCAGATTCTCCGGCATGGACTCGAGCACACCGACTTCGTCCGCCCAGGTTAGATAATCGGCGATCGCCTCGTCGGAGATCTCGCCGTACTTCCCGTTCGGTCCGAGATAGTACGGTTTGACGTTGTTGAACTCCGCAGTCGCGAATTCGACATCGATGCCGTCCGCGTTGGCGGCCAGGTCGGCAATCGCCGTGTCCTGGTTGTTGAGGGCGAACCTGTAGCCTCTGGCGACGGCCCTTGCGAAGGCCCTGAGGATCTCAGGCCGATTCTCGATCGTGTCCCTGCCGGCGAAGAACACCAGCTCCGGGTACGGCGGTGCGCCGTACTCGTCGGGCCGGAATACGTAGGGCGTCTCGCCCTGGAGTTCCAGCGCAACTGCCTCTGAACTCCAGAAGCCGATGGCCGCATCCACCGTCTGGCCAATGAGGTTCCCGACCGCATCGAATCCGATGGTAACGAACTCGACGGTGTCGAGATCCACACCGCTATTGGACAGAATCACTCGTGCGATCGCCTCGTCCGATGGCACGCCGGTGACGCCGATCGTGGCTCCGGTCAACTGGCTCGGGTCGGTGACACCGATCGCGGCAGTCGAGATCAAGGCTACGAGCGGTACCTGCTCCATGGCCATGAAGATCTGGATGTCCTCACCCCGGGCGCGCAGCGACGCGACGTCGGCGATCGGCGCGATGCCGATGGTGGCCTTCCCGGCCAGTACCAGGCGTAGCGTGTCGGCGGATGATGTCGGCGGCTCGATGTCGATGTTGATGTTCGCGTCGTCGAAGTAGCCCTCGGCGAGCGCCGAGTAGATGCCGGCATGGATGCCTCCAGGGACGAAGTCCAGGATCAGTGTGGCGTCTTCCTCCTTGCCCATGCCGCTGACGTCGTTGGCACAGGCTGCGGCGACGAGTGAGACGGTCAGCATCAGTACCGTCAGCCTCGTGATCCCTCCTCGTGTTGCCCTCATCATGCCCTGTCTCCCATTCCGCCGGTTCCCCCAATCGGTCTCTCCTCTCCCGACGACTCGGTCGAGAGTCACGCGCACCCGTTCCACCAGGATGATCTTCCCCCGTTTTGTGGACACGATGTTTCGCTGTTCATGATACGAACCGGGTGGCCTATTCCACCGGTACGAGGTCACCGAGGCCGCGGCCATCGCAAAGGAGGCCATCCAGGAGTGAGGGCACACCGCGGCCGGCGGCGCGGAAGTCGACACCGGAGGCTTCGGCTATCCTTCCCGCCTCGTCCGCCCGCGAGCCAGGACGTTGACATGGCACAACGCTTATTCGAGAAAGTCTGGAACGACCACATCGTCCACTCGGCCGTGGGCGAGCCCGACCTGCTCTTCGTGGATCTGCAGCTGCTCCACGAAGTCACCTCCCCACAGGCCTTCGAAGGCCTCCGCCTTGCAGGACGCACGGTACGCCGGCCCGACCTGAGCTTGGCCACCATCGACCACGGCGTCCCGACCGTCCATCGAGATCTGGGCATTCGCGACCCTCTCTCCAAACGACAAATCGAGACCCTGATCGCCAACTGTGAAGAGTTCGGGATCACGCTGTTCGGGCTGGACGATCCCCGCCAGGGCATCGTTCACGTGATCGGGCCCGAGCAGGGCATCACGCAGCCTGGCATGGTGATCGTCTGCGGCGACTCCCACACGGCCACCCACGGCGCCTTCGGCGCTCTCGCCTTCGGCATCGGCACATCGGAGGTCGAGCATGTGCTCGCCACGCAGACCCTCCCTCAAGTCAAGCCACGATCGATGGCGATCACCGTCGGTGGCTCATTGCCCTACGGCGTGACCGCCAAGGACGTCATCCTGGGAATCATCTCCCGGATCGGTGTCGACGGGGGCATCGGGCACGTCATCGAGTTTCGGGGCGAGGCGATCGAGAATCTCTCGATGGAGGGTCGGATGACGGTCTGCAACATGTCTATCGAGGCCGGAGCTCGAGCAGGGATGGTCGCCCCCGACGACACTACCTTCGCGTACCTGGAGGGACGCCCCCATGCCCCCACCGGTGCCGCCTGGGAGCAGGCCCTCGACTACTGGCGTTCACTCCCCGGCGACCCCGAAGCCCTGTTCGATACCGAGGTGACCATCTCGGCTTCCGAACTCGAACCATACGTGTCGTGGGGCACGAACCCGGCCCACACCCTCCCGGTGCAGAGCACGGTGCCCTTCCCGGATGCTACGAGCGACCCGAACGAGCAGGAGTCGATCCGTCGGGCCCTGGCGTACATGGGCCTCGAGGCCGGAACTCCCCTCACCGATATCCACATCGACCGGGCATTCATCGGATCGTGCACCAACGCTCGGATAGAAGACCTGCGCGAGGTGGCGCGCCTCGTCGACGGTCGGAAGGTGCATGCCGACGTCTCGGCGATGATCGTGCCGGGCTCCGGGCTGGTGAAGCTCCAGGCGGAGGACGAGGGCCTCGATCGCGTGTTCAAGGCTGCCGGTTTCGAGTGGCGGGATGCCGGCTGTTCGATGTGCCTCGGGATGAATCCCGACATCCTCTC
Source organism: bacterium BMS3Abin02 (assembly GCA_002897675.1). NCBI lineage: Bacteria > bacterium BMS3Abin02. Next base: position 28,749 of record BDSU01000008.1, read on the forward strand.
CCCCGGCGAACGCTGTGCATCCACCTCGAACCGCAACTTCGAGGGACGCCAGGGACGAGGAGGGCGAACCCACCTCGTCAGCCCGGCGATGGCTGCGGCCGCCGCCATCGAAGGCCATTTCGTAGATATCCGAACCTGGGAGAACGTGTGATGGAGCCGATCGACCGCATCGTGGGCACGATGCTGCCACTGCCACGGGTCAACGTCGACACCGACCAGATCATGCCGAAGGAGTTCTTGAAGAGAGTGGAACGCACCGGCTACGGGGAGTTCCTCTTCCATGATTGGCGGCGGACGCCGGACGGTGAGCTCGACCCCGACTTCGTCATCAACCGTCCCGAGTATCGAAACGCCCGCATTCTGCTGACGGGCGCGAATTTCGGATCCGGCTCGTCGCGCGAGCACGCACCCTGGGGCCTGATGGACTGGGGTTTCCAGGCGATCGTGGCGCCTTCCTTTGCCGACATCTTCTACAGCAACTGCACCAAGATCGGTCTGCTCCCTGTCCAACTCTCCGAGGACGAGACACGCCGGCTGATAGGCCTTGCGGAGGCCGACCCCTCCACCAAGGCGACGATCGACCTCGCCGATCAGACGGTCGGCGTCACCACTCCACACGAAGGGGAATCGTTCGAGGCACACTTCGAGATCGACCCGTTCGTCAGGTACCGCCTCCTGAACGGACTCGACGATATCGGTATCACGTTGCGCCACAGCAGCGATATCGACGCGTTCGAGCACGGCCGCCCGGCATTCATGCCCCGCTTGTGACGCGCCACCTCCGGAAGTGGTGCGTCAGCCGGTAACGGCACCGTGTTCGGCAGAACCCACCAGCTTCGCGTACTTGGCCAGTGCTCCGGAAGGGTATCGAGGTGCATGAGGCTTCCAGACCGCTCGCCGCCGGTCCAGCGTTCCCTCGTCCACCAGGAGATCGAGGGTGCGGGCGGGAAGGTCGACCCGGACACGATCGTCTTCCTCGACGAGCGCCAGCGGCCCACCCACCTCGGATTCGGGGGCAACGTGCCCGACACACAGCCCGGTCGTGCCACCGGAGAAACGGCCATCGGTGATGAGCAACACATCCTTGCCCAACCCTGCACCTTTGATCCCCGCCGTGATCTGCAGCATCTCCCGCATCCCGGGTCCTCCCTTGGGTCCTTCGGTGCGGATGACGACGACGTCCCCGTGCCGAATCTGATGTTTGAACAGGGCATCGAGGGCCCCCTGCTCACCATCGAACACCCGGGCAGGGCCTTCAAACGAGTCGAGCTCGATTCCGGCCACCTTGACGACTGCTCCTCCGGGAGCGAGTGAGCCACGGAGCACGGCGATGCCCCCCTCGCCGGCCAGCGGACGATCCACCGGAGCCAGCACGTCCTGGCCGTCGGGCACCTCGACCTCGGCGAGGTTCTCGGCCATCGTCGCACCGGTCACGGTCAGAACGTCGCCCTCCAGCAGCCCGGCGTCGAGCAGCACCTTGAGGACCGCCGGCACGCCACCGATCCGGTCCAGGTCGACCATGTGATAGCGGCCAAACGGCTTGAGATCACCGATGTGGGGTGTCCTGCGCGAAATCCGATCGAAGTCCTCGAGGGTCAGCTCGACTCCGGCCTCATCGGCGATGGCCAGCAGGTGCAGTACGGCGTTGGTGGAACCGCCCAAGGCCATCACCGTGGTGATGGCGTTCTCGAACGCCGGTCGGGTCATGATCTGTCGAGGTCGGATGTCCGCTTCGAGCAGCGCCATCACCGCCTTGCCCGAAGCCACGGCGAATTCGTCGAGACGTGGGTCGGAGGCGGGGACCGCCGCCGAGCCGGGCAGCGACATGCCAATCGCCTCACCGACCGAAGCCATCGTGTTGGCGGTGAACATTCCGGCGCAGGAGCCCTCCCCGGGGCAGGCGTGGCGCTCGATGTCGAGCAGCTCCTCCTTGGTGAGGGTCCCCTCCGAAAAGGCGCCGATTCCCTCGAAGACGTCGACGATCGAGATGTCCTTTCCCCGCCAACGTCCCGGCAGGCTCGAGCCTCCGTAGAGGAAGACGCTCGGCAGGTTGGTGCGGGCGGCCGCCATCAACATCCCGGGAAGCGACTTGTCGCAGCCGGCGATGGTGACCATGCCGTCGAAACGCTCGGCGTGCATGACCAACTCGACCGAGTCGGCGATCACTTCCCGTGACACGAGGGAGGCGCGCATCCCCTCATGGCCCATCGCGATCCCGTCCGACACGGCGATGGTGGCGAACACGAGGCCGACACCTCCCCGGTCGCGCACACCCTGTTTGGCGCGCTTGGAGAGGCGTGGCCCGCTGAGATTGCACGGCGTAACCTCGTTTCCGGCCGACACCAATCCGATCTGCGGCTTGGCGAAATCCTCATCGGTGAGCCCGACTGCTCGGAGCATGGCCCGGGCACCTGCCTTGGAGGAACCCTCGGTGACGTCTTGGGAGTGGATCTTGTGTGCCATGGCGGAGATCATACGCATCGAAGTCCTGGCCGGCGACACGTGCCGGTGGTTGACAATTTCGTCGCTAATGCGTATGTTCCTTACGCCAATGAACCACAGCTACATTCTCGTACTTATGTAACGCACACGCCCCAAGCCCGGTGTGTGCGTTTCCCAGCCCTCCCAAAGCGGAGGGTTTCTTGCACCCCGAGCACCCCGGCGCCCTGCCAACCCAGTGACTGAAAGGGCCAGACCTTGACCAAGAGAACCGGAGCCGAAGTCCTCATCACCTCCCTCGAGTCGGAAGGTGTAGACGTTGTTTTCGGAGTCCCCGGCGGCGCGATCCTCCCCGCCTACGACCCGCTCTACGACAGCCCGATCCGTCACATCCTCGCCCGCCACGAGCAGGGCGCCGGCCACATGGCCGAGGGTTACGCCTGGGCGACCGGAAAGGTCGGAGTATGCATCGCCACTTCGGGTCCGGGTGCCACGAACCTGGTCACACCCCTTGCCGACGCCCTGATCGATTCGGTTCCACTGGTCGCGATCACCGGTCAGGTGGCTACCCGCTCCGTCGGCAACGATGCCTTCCAGGAGGCATACACGGTTGGTATCACGATGTCCGCCACCAAACACAACTACTTCGTGACCGACCCGAACGACATCGCCGATGCGGTCCATGAGGCGTTCCACATCGCGGCCACCGGGCGACCCGGCCCGGTGTTGATCGACATCCCCAAGGATGTGCTGGCCGGCCTGGCCACAAACCACACGCCTCAGGAGATACACCTGCCGGGCTACAAGCCAAGATCGGAAGGGCATTACCGCAAGGCGAAGGAGGCGGTGTCGCTGATCGCTTCGGCCACACGCCCGGTCCTGTACGTCGGCGGCGGGATCATCAAGGCAGGCGCCCACGAGGAGGTGCGCCGGCTGGCCGAGGCGGCCAACCTGCCGGTGGTGACGACCCTGATGGGGCGTGGCGCCTTCCCGGACCACCATCCGCTCGCCCTCGGTATGTCGGGCATGCACGGAACCTACACGGCGACCACCGCCATTCAGAAAGCAGACCTGCTGATCGCGATCGGTGTCAGGTTCGACGATCGTGTCACCGGCGACCCGGCTTCGTTCGCTCCCCACGCCAAGGTGATCCACGCCGATATCGATCCCGCCGAGATCGGCAAGGTTCGCAAGGCGGACGTCCCGATCGTCGGCGACGCCCGGCGGGTGCTCGGTCAGCTGCTCGACGAATGGGGCGACCGAGAGATCCCCGACCGGACATCCTGGTTGACGATCCTGAACGACTGGCAGCACGAGTATCCGCTGAAATACGACCAGCAGCCGGATGGGCCGATCAAGCCCCAGTACGTGATCGAGGAGCTCTACCGGCTGACCGGAGGCGATGCCATCCTGGTCTCAGGAGTCGGGCAGCACCAGATGTGGGCATCGCAGTTCTGGAAGTTCGACGAGCCGAACCGGTGGATCAACTCGGGAGGGCTGGGCACCATGGGGTTTGCGGTTCCGGCCGCCGTCGGCGCCAAAGCCGGAAAACCCGACGAACTCGTGTACGCGATCGACGGCGACGGCTGCTTCCAAATGACCCTTCAGGAACTGATCACCGCCGCCACGGAGCAGATCCCCGTGAAGATCGCCGTCATGAACAACGGCGCCCACGGCATGGTAAAACAGTGGCAGAAGCTCTTCTACTCCGGGCGCTTCTCGGCCACTCTGCTCGGCGACAAGGTCGACTACGTCCAGCTGGTGGAGGGGATGGGCTGTGCGGGGCTGCGCGCCCAGACACCCGAGGAAGTCGCCCCGGTCATCGAGAAGTCACTGGCGATCGACGATCGGCCGGTCGTGGTCGAGTTCGTCGTCGATCCGGACGAAATGGTGTTCCCGATGGTACGTGCCGGAGGGACGAACGACGAGGTGATGATCGGTCCCGACACGATCGTCAAGCAGAATCCGAACGACATCCCGAGATTGGACACGTAACCGTGAGCAATTCCATGCAGATACAACACACGTTGTCGGTGCTCGTCGAGGATAGGCCGGGAGTGTTGGCGCGGGTATCACTGTTGCTGGCCCGCCGCGGGTTCAACATCCACTCGCTGGCCGTCGGACCCGCCAGAGACGATGGCACGGCGCTCATGACCATCGTTGTCGAGGCCCCGGAACTGGAACAGGTGAAGAAGCAACTGCACAAGCTGATCAACGTCGTGAAGATCGCAGAACTGGACCCTGAACAGTCCCTCGAGCGCGAGATCATGATCGTACGCGTCAGCGCTCCTTCCAGCCGCCGAGGCGAGGTATTGGAGGTGGCCGCGATCTTCAAGGCAATCGCCGTGGACGTCGGTCCCGCGACGATCGCCTTCCAGGTCACAGGCGATGCGACCAAGCTCAGAGACTTCCTGAATCTGGTCCGCCCCTACGGAATCACCGACCTCGTAACATCCGGACGGATAGCGATGGCCAGAGAAGTGAAGAACAACAGCGCAAGCTTGCGCGCGATCGGCTGAGAGGGAACATGGCCACCATCTACTACGACCAAGACAGCGACCCGTCGATCATCAGGGACCGAAAGGTGGCGGTGATCGGCTACGGAAGCCAAGGGCACGCCCATGCGCTGAACCTGAACGAAGCAGGCGTCGATGTCGTCGTCGGCCTCCGCCCCGACTCGGGCAGCCGAGGGCAGGCCGAAGAAGCCGGGCTGCGAGTGATGGACGTCCCGGACGCCGCCGCCTGGGCGGACGTCGTCATGCTGCTGGTGCCCGACCAGTTGATGGCCGACCTGTACACGACCGAGGTGGCGCCCCACCTCGAGCCGGGCGACACCCTGATGTTCGCCCACGGTTTCAACATCCACTTCGGGTTCATCCAACCCCCCGAAGGGGTCGATGTGGTGATGGTGGCACCCAAGGGCCCGGGACATCTGGTTCGTCGCACCTACACGGAGAGCTCGGGCGTCCCCTGCCTCCTGGCCGTTCACCAGGACGCCACCGGAGGCGCCCATGATCTGGGCCTCTCGTATGCCTGGGGAATCGGCGGGACCAGAGCCGGGGTGCTGGAGACGACCTTCAAGGAGGAGACGGAGACAGACCTGTTCGGGGAGCAGGTGATTCTGTGCGGGGGCGTCTCATCTCTGATCAAAGCGTCGTTCGAGACTCTGGTCGAGGCCGGGTACCAGCCCGAATCCGCCTACTTCGAGACCCTCCACGAACTCAAGCTGATCGTCGACCTCCTCTTCGAGGGCGGCCTCTCGTGGATGCGATACAGCGTCTCCGACACCGCAGAGTATGGCGACTACACGCGTGGCCCTCGCATCGTCACCGACCAGACCAAGACGGCGATGAGGGACGTGCTCGACGAGATCCAGTCGGGCGCCTTCGCCAAAGAGTGGATGTCCCAGGCGCGAGCCGGAGCCCCGTTCCTCCTGGAGCATCGTGCGCAGGATCGCGACCACCTCATCGAGCAGGTGGGACGCAGCCTTCGCCAGATGATGCCCTTCCTCGACCCGAAGCAGCCCCCGGAGTGAACATGCAGGACGCTCGAATGGCTCGACTCCCCCGTTGGAGGCTTCTCGTGCTTCCCAGGCCGGGCAGCCTCATCGGCTGACCCGGCCCCCTCCGGCAGGCAGGCCACCGCCTGCCGTCGTCCCGCGCCGGAAGTCACCGGCAACGAGAGAACAAGGAGTTTGCCATGTCCGACCGTTTGATCCTCTTCGACACCACCCTGCGTGACGGGGAACAGGCTCCGGGGATCGCCCTTTCCCCCGATGAGAAAGTAGCCATCGCCCAGCAGCTCGCCAAGCTGCGCATCGACGTGATCGAGGCCGGCTTTGCAGCGTCCTCCCCGGGGGACTTCGATGCCGTCTCCCGCATCGCCGAGAACGTAAAGGGACCGGTCATCGCCAGCCTGGCACGAACCCATCCGGACGACATCGATCAGGCCTGGGACGCTCTTCGCGGCGCCGAGCGGGCTCGCATCCACGTCTTCATGTCCACGTCGCAGGTACACATGGAAAAGATGCTGCGCATGACACCCGACGAGGTGCTCGCAGCGTCGGCCGAGGGTGTGAAGAGAGCCCGGAGCTACTGCGACGACGTCGAGTTCAGCCCGCAGGACGCCACCCGAACCGACCCGGACTTCCTGATGGCCGTGTGCAAAGTCGCGGTCGAGGCAGGCGCAACCACCATCAACATTCCCGACACCGTCGGCTACGCGATACCAACCGACTTCGCGGAGCTCATCCGCCGGGTGTACGCGGAAGTCCGAGGTGACCACGACGACGTGGTCATCTCGGTCCACTGCCACAACGACCTGGGACTCGCCGTCGCGAACTCGCTGGCGGCGATCTCCGCCGGCGCCCGCCAGATCGAAGGGGCTATCAACGGGATAGGCGAACGTGCCGGGAACACCTCCATCGAAGAGGTGATCATGGCGGTGCGGACCCGATCCGACCGCTTCGACGTGACGGTCGAAGCCGACAGCACCCAGATCTTCGAGACGTCCCGGCTGGTCTCTCGACTTACCGGCTACCCGGTCCAGTACAACAAGGCGGTCGTTGGACGCAACGCTTTCGCCCACGAGGCGGGCATCCACCAGCACGGTGTCCTGCGGGACCGTCTCACCTACGAGATCATGGATGCGGCCTCCGTCGGCCAGGAGGGTGGCCAGATCATCCTGGGGAAGCACTCGGGGAGGGCCGGTTTTGCCGACACGCTCACCAAGATGGGAATCGTCCTGGAGGACGAGGCATTCGGCAAGGCGTTCGATCGGTTCAAGCAACTCGCCGATCGGAAGGTCCACATTACCGAGGATGAGATCCGGGCGATCGTCGAGGATGAGGTCCGCCAGCCACAGCAGTCCACCGAACTCGTCGGGCTGCACGTCGCCGGAGGTGATGAGGTCACTCCCCGGGCAGTGGTGCGACTGAGAATGAACGGCGGTGAGCAGGAGTTCACCGGCGAAGGAGACGGCATGGTGCATGCCGCCTTCGCAGCGATCCGCCAAGCGTTCGATCTCGACGCGGCACTGGTCGACTACCGGGTCGTCCCCGTGACCTCCGGAGCGGACGCGATGGCAGAGGTGAACGTCGTGGTCAGGGTCGGGGACGGTGCCTACTCGGGACGAAGCGTCTCGACCGACGTCGTCGAAGGCTCGGCTAAAGCGTTCGTCTCGGCACTCGACAAGGCGTCATGGCAGGTTTGAGCGTCGGTACACTCGTCCATCCCTGCGTGGAAGGTACAGCATGGCCAAGCATCGAATCGCGGTGATCGGAGGCGACGGGATCGGACCGGAGGTCACCGCCGAGGCGCTGAAAGTCCTCTCGGCGGCAGCGGAACGGTTCTCGTTCACCATCGAGACCACCGAGTACGGCCTGGGAAGCGCGCTCTACCTGGCGACCGGGGAGGTCCTCCCCGACTCGATCGAGGCCGAGCTCGACGACCACGACGCCATCCTGCTGGGCGCGGTCGGCAGCCCCGACGTTCCTCCCGGGGTACTCGAACGGGGCCTGCTGCTGCGGCTTCGATTCGACTTCGACCAGTACGTCAACCTGCGTCCCGTGAAGCTGTATCCGGGGGTCTCTTCACCGATCGCCGGCCTGACACCGGAACGCTGCGACCTGGTGGTGGTCAGGGAGAACACCGAGGGGCTCTATGTGGGCGCCGGGGGGACGCTGCGAAGAGGAACCTCCGATGAGGTGGCGACCCAGGAGTCGATCAACACCCGCACGGGCGTGGAACGGGTGGTTCGCTACGCCTTCTCCAAGGCGGAGCAACGCAGCGGGCGACTCACCTTGTGCCACAAGACCAACGTCCTCGTTTACGCCGGCGACCTGTGGACGAGAACCACGGAGGAGGTCTCGGCCGAGTTCCCGGAGGTGACGCTCGACTATGCCCATGTCGATGCGATGTGCCTCTACCTGGTGACCGAGCCCGAGCGGTTCGACGTTGTCGTGACCGACAACCTGTTCGGCGACATCATCACCGACCTGGGTGCTGCCGTTCAGGGTGGGATGGGATTGGCTGCCAGCGGGAACCTCAACCCTCCCGGCGATCACCCTTCGATGTTCGAGCCGGTCCACGGCTCGGCACCGGACATCGCCGGCAGGGGTTGGGCCAACCCGGTCGCATCGGTCCTGTCGACCGCCATGTGTCTCGCAGCCCTGGGTGAGACCGATGCCGCCCGTGCGGTGGAGGCGGCGGCAAGCTCGGCGCTGTCCGAGCTTGGGTCGATGAGCGGACCCGAAATGGGCGCCACGACCGCGCAGATCGGCGACCGTGTCGCGACGCTGGTGGCGACAGGCTGAGGGCCGCCGATCGCTCCGGCGCTACCCGGTGTCGACGACTTCGGGTGGTCCCACGATGAGAAGGGTGACGAGTCTTCGCCGCACGTCGCTTCGCAAACCGTGCAGTCCGGGTATCAAGGTCATCCCGTCGTAGCGGGTGAACCGAAAGTGCCCTGAGGGGCGCCCGTCGATCCGCCAGTCGCCTTCGTGAGCGAGACGGTGGTGGTGCCCGCAGAGCATCGCCAACCAGGCGCTCATCGACGTGGCCCCGTCTTGGCGCCACAGCTCCTGCCGGTCGCAGGCGGCGATCACCTCGAGTTGGGTTGCCGGCATGCGGACCGCGTCGATCCGTCCGATCGTGTCGGCCAACTCGCTCGGTGGATACGCGTCCCCATGGTCATCTTCTCGATCGCCGGGGAAGCATCCTCGAGATATCGGCCGGGTGCGACAGAAACGCCTTCTGCGCCGGGGACCACTCGGCCATTCACACCTCCTTGGTAACGCCCTGAACATTCGGATGGCTGAGGTCGAGGGCGGCGTGAAAGTGCTGAGGCTCTGACGGGACCTGGAGGCAATTCGGACATCGTCTCGACGAAGGGCGGATAGACATGAACACCTGTGAACACAAGGCGTTTCGCAAGCTCCGGGGGTGAGACTCGAACTCACAACCTGCGGATTAACAGTCCGTTCTGGCACAGTTCTCTGACCGGGCGCAACGGGCCAACACACCGTGTGACCAGGGCTTTTGTGTCTGCACTGGTGTGCAGCGTCTTGCACTGTTTCTCACCGAAACGCGTCCTGAGCGCGTCCTAGCCCCGCGACCAGTCGACCCGCGAGCGCCAGAAAGACCATCGACGGTCTGGTCGCCGATCGCTACAGATGCGACCGACTGGAGGAAGCGGTCGGCGCCGTGGCGCTTCGATGACGGTCTCGCCCCCGGACGTGCCGTCGGCAAGATCGGAGCCGGCAGCGACGTCGACTCGAGAGTCGTAGCTTCCGGAGTCGACAGGGCCCATATCCCCGCCCGGGGTCCCACACGACGACCCGTTGCCAGCTCATCAACGTTGAGGTGCCCGCACAACGGCCGCCTCGACCCACGGCGGAGAACTGGCGGGTCACCAACAGGGACGATCCGCCATTCGTGCTCGCCTTCGGGGTCCCGGGCAGGTCTCTTGTTACGAGCATCAGCTACGAACGTGGCTTCGGTCTCAGGGCGGCACTAGACGTCATCTACCCGATCACAACGGCAGCCACAGACGCGGCACGGCTCCTGCGACTGATCTGAACTCTGGCACCAGGTGTGCGCCGCGACCGGCACCGTGGTGAACAAGACGCGCCCGTATCGGCCCAAACCGCCGGCAGAGCCGAACGCTCCCACCGCATCCTGCTCGAGGAATGGCCCTACATCCGCCCCTGGCACTCAGAGACCCAACGCACCCAGGAGGCGTGTGCCGGGTTCATCCACTTCTACAATCACCACCACCCCACGGAGCGTTCGGGTGGGCCACCCCCGCCAGCCTCATCCAGGAAAACCTCCCCGAAGAGCACACCTAGCCGTCTCCTTGGCTGCCGATTTCGATGGTCGTAACGGGTAACGTCGGAACATCGTCGGGTGACTGTCCCAGTGGCACGAATCCCCGACCGGGGTACATGTGACCGACGACACGCTCCAGGGACCCATCGACAACCGGGACTGGTCCATCAGAAGGTGCCACGTTGGTGTCCGATGGCAGGATGTCCTCTTTGCGTACATAACCGGCCACGTCTCCCTGCTGGTCAAGGGCAGGGATGTAGTCGGGAACCTGCGCGGCATCAATCCCGTTCGGGGTGAACGCGGATTCTGGCACGGGTCCAACACTTGGACTGGGCACCGAATCCGCAGCGGGGTTCAGAACGATCACGACACCCACGACGACAAGGAGCGAAGTGAGTAGTAGGCCGACTCGGCGTTTGTGGCTTTTCATAGCGTCCTCGCAGGTTCTCTAATAGTTCTGGTTCGGCGATGTGGCGGAGATCAGGTGGAAGTACCCCCATTCGCCGCCCCATGGTTCCCAATACGTGCCGTACGCGACGGTGTGAAACGTCTGCAAGCCTGAGGGGTTCGAACAGAGGACAGCACCCACACCGAACAGGTACGTCGATGAGCCGCTGTAGTACATGCCTGTGGTCCCGCAGTCGTATCCATCACTGTCAACGACGGTTGAATTCTGCGCGGTTCGCGCCGGTTGAATTCTGCGCGGTTTAGCGGTTGTCCACGTACGTACCCGAGTACGGACCGCTTGTTCGCCCGAACACGTAGTCAGAGCTCGCCGTAGCAAATACCGGTAGGGCAAGCAAGAGAACCAGGGCCGCAACAACGAGACCGACAACAAGCGCCGGACGAACTGGATCGAGTCGCCCGGAATCTCTGCGCCCTACCGCTTCTGCCGCTCGGAGCCCACGGTCGCTGCGGACAAGGCCACTGCGATCTGGGCTTCTCACGAAGAACTTGACCACCGTTCTCACCCTTCCTTTCCTGACGATCCCACAACTGATTCATCATGGGAGACCCATGAACCCTCCTGACGTAGGCACCAATCGGAGTTCAGCTCCTGCCGGCGGGAGGTGACCTCCGCTGACAGCAGCTGTCGATACCAAGGCTCGACTTCGACGCTCTCCGGTATCTCATCCCCTATGTGTCCGGACGGGACGATTCGTTTCACCCGGACGGCGACTTCCTCAACTCGGCCGGTCGGGTTCCCCGGCTGTCGGCGGCCCCGCCAGTTCGAGGGCCTCGATGAATACAGGCCCGGCTACCGGTGAGGCGGCGACGTCGACCCAGCCCATCTGGCCGGCGAGTGCGAGGGCGGCGCGGGGGTGGTCGACTCCGAGACGGTGCGTGAGTTCCCGGATGAGGCGGCGGGTGTGGCGTTCGGATCGGCCGATCCACCGGGCGACGGCGCCCATAGTGGGTCCGTCGAGGACATCGGCATCGAGTTCGTAGGACTCCGACACCAGCTCTCACACCCTATCTTCGTCGATGTCGACACATCCGAAGCTCGAACCCGTGCGGCCGACGACGGTGACGTCCAACCCCAGGCCCAGGTCCACCCACGGTTCCCTCTCGAATCGCAGCACCGTCCCGGCAAAGCGGATCGGTCCTCCCGTCGGACCGCCGACCAGCAACTCGGCCACCCCGTCGGCGTCGACGTCCATCGGGAACACCTCGGCCGGCTTGTTGACGTCCCCCACCTGGAACGGTTCGACCGTCAGACCGGTGCCACACACCGCGATCGTCGTCTCCCCGATGGCAGGCCGGTCCACCGCGATCGTCTCGGGCCGACCGTCCCCGTCCAGGTCGTTCTCGAATCTCGGACTCCACGGATGCGTCTTCTCGGGGCAAACGATCGTGCCGTCGGCGAGGGTCACGACGGAGGTGACCTTGGGCACCGTCGTCGATATTGAAGACATCGACGTGGGAGGCCCAGTGGACGTCGGCGCCGTGGACGAACCCGTCACGGAGATCTCCACCGTCGAAGACACCGACGAGGCCCCGACGGTCGCACACCCGCCAACCAGAACGGCACCGGCGAGCACCCGCCCCAAGAGATGAGGTGCGTGGGCTACCGTCGATGCGTCAGGGCGATGCAGTGGTTATGACTTCTCGTACCTGCTCGAGAGATGCCGAGAATACATCGGAAGTAGCTGTGGGCCTTTCTTCGCCATCTGAGCCCACAACCGGTTGCTTGTCTTGGATGCTCTCGCCCTTTCGCAGGCTCGTCACGGCAGGCGATCGTGCTGTGACCTCGTTTGCGTCGTTGACGTCGAACACGCCGTTGTCCGAGCTCAGTGGGGAGAACACCTGCTTCAGCGGGCGAATTGCCGGCACTTCGTCTGCAGATACACGGTCGAGGAACAGCAACAGTCGCTGTCCACTCTTGATGTCACTCTGTTCGTCGACGATGAGCTTGTCGGTGTCGAACAGGCTTACATAGAACGTGGCGCCCTCGATGTACCCGTTCGGGTCGAAAAGGATGTCATCCACAGAGAATTCCCGATACACCATGGGAATCCCACTGCCGGGGTTCGCAGGATCACCTTCGACCGCCCGATGGGCGGTATCACCCGCGGTTGCGACGACAATGACGTCGGCGGCTGCGGCCAGTTCCTCAACCGACGAGTACTCGGCGTACGACCCGGAGAGACGAATCCGAACAGTGGGTTCGGCCGAGGATGAGCCGGGTTCGACCGAGGATGAGGCGGGTTCGACCGAGGATGAGGCGGGTTCGACCGAGGATGATGAGCAGGAGGTCATCACGACCGCAAGGCTCAACATCACGACCGCAAACAACCAGATGTGAGATTGACGGCTTCGAGTGTATGTCATGTTTTCCCCCTTCATCAGTACACCGCATTGACTCCGTTGACGTCGTTTGGATATGGAGCCCATGGATCTCCGCAGTTGTCATAGACCCAGGTTGGATCGCTTCGCATCACTGGTCTATTGGTGCCACAGCCGAGAGAAGAGTGCGCGAGACCATAGGCATGACCCAACTCGTGAGTCGCGACCAGAAACTTCTCAGTGGCTGACAAGCTATCCGCGGTACGATTGTTGAAGGTGATGGTAACCAACTCGTTGTACCACACCTGGCCGCCACCAGAATCACAACCTCCCTGGGCCAGCCCCCACCACGTTGACGAAGACCAGTAGTCTTGAACCTTGATATTCGGAGTATCGTCCGAAGGCGTATAGGTGAAGTAGCCCGGCGCGCTCGTAGCATCCCATTCGTTCTGGCCCGAATTGAACGCGGACTGCCATATGCTGGATAGCGAGTAGTAGCGGTATCCGATAGCCGGATTGGTGCCTGCATACTTGCAGCCATTCAATACCCACGCGTTGGCAGGAGGACCAGGAAGCACCATGAACGCCAAGACGAACGCGGAGAGCCCATAACTGATTCGTCGTGCGAGACCCATGAACCCTCCTGGTGTAGGCAATAGTCGGAGTTCAGTTCCCTGCTGGCTGGAGGTGACCTCCGCCAACAGCAGCTGTCGATGCCAAAACTCGACTTCGACGCTCTCTGGCATCTCATCCCTTATGTGTCCGGATGGGACCGATTCGTTTCACCCGGACGGCGACTTCTTCCCGCTCGGCTAATCGGGTTCCCTGCTGTCGGCGCCCTCGCCGGCGCCAGCACTCGAAACCCCAACCGGCTAGAAAGGACAACAACGAGGTCGACGCGGCATCACTCATACACCATGCCGCCCGTCGTGACCGTCGCGGGCTCCGAACGGTCACGAGTGTGCGGTTCTGAAGGGTGGAAGCAAAAGGGCAAGCTGTTGTGCGGCGATGCCTCCTTCGGTTTCGGGGCTGATGTCCAGGACTCTCGTTTGGTAGGTGTCGAGGAGCGTAAGGTTGTCGCACTTGAGTTCTTCGGCTCGTTGCGCAATGGCGTCGGTTCGCTGGCGGTACTGTTGCTGTACCTCCACCGCAGCCGGTGTAGCCATGTCGAAGTCTGACTGCGTGAGATCGGCGCCGGCGTCAATGAGTTGTTGTGCCGAAGCAACGGCCACGTCGACGAGCCGGTCGCACGAACGCACCGACTGCGGATCTGTGGACACACCTCCCTGACAGGCTGCCGCCACCAGGGTCATCCCCAGCACCGGCAGCAGTATGCGCCTGAGCCACGCCGGGACGCCGCCGACACTGTGCGGTGTCGGCAGCAGCCCATGGATGCGTGCAGTGGCCATCAGCGTCCTGTGGCCCGGTAGACGCTCTCGACGAGACGCTTGTACTGCTGGTCGCAGGTGTCGTAGGCGGCGTCCATCGGCGCCATCGCGTCTTCGGCTGTGACCGCCTGCGGGTCCCCTGGGTTCAAGACCGTGATCACGAATCCGGCCTCTCCAGATACCTCATCGGCCCGGGCGTCGTATCCTGCCGCTTCGAGACAGCTGACCGTCGCCCGCACGGCCTGTCCATACTCGCTGACCGTGACCTTGCCGTCGGCGAGGATCGCTGCTTGCGATTCCAGCCCTTCCTGCGCGGCAGCAGACGCCAGAGCGGCGACCTGCTGCTCGCTGACACCTGACGGCTGGGCCGCGATGCCTGCTGCCGCGGACAGAACCACGAGCAACGCCACACTGGCGACTATCAGGGTCGTCATCTTCATGTCCTGGATCCTCTCCATTCTCCATCACATCGCTGCATGTCGAGTTCTTTCACTGACCCCAGTACCAACCCGTGATACTTGGGTTCGGCTCGCCGGAGCAATCGTTGTTCGGATCGTCGCAGTAGCTTGCCCGTCCGTAGTTGGCAACGATCACATTCCACGACTTGTATGCTCGGGACTGCCATCCGTCCCAGTAGCCGTACGTTGTCGCGTACGGGTACTACCACCAATAGGTGTGGTAGTACCCGGCGGACACATCCTTGGCCTGCACCTGCCAGCAGCTGATCGGGATACTGTCGATCGCCAGCGAGAACGTTTCGTCATACCCAAGTTCGACCTCGAAGTCGCAGGTAGAACCAGATCCGACCACCGTCGCCTCGGCGAACTGGGCAAATCCGATGGTCATCAATCCAATCAGCGTTACCACCGCCATGACCTTCCGCATGCTGCGCCCCTTTCGTCGTGCTGCTGTCATCCCCTAGCTCGTCGAGCGAGTCTGGTTCCCGGGACGTTTGGGCCGCCTCATCTCATGCTCCTCCTCTGGTCGCGTTCATCCCGTATGTGTCCAGATGCGATCGGTTCGTTTCACGGCATCGCCGGCTCTCGTTCCCGCTCGGCCAATCGGGTTCCCCGGCTGTCGGCGGCCTCGCCGGTTTGAGGGCCTCGATGATTTCAGGCTCGGTTACCGGCGACGCGCGACGTCGACCCACCCCATCTGGCCGGCGAGTGCAACGGCAGCGCGAGGGTGGTCGACTCCGAGACGGTGCGTGAGTGCCCGGACGAGGCGCCGAGTGTGTCGTTCGGATCGGCCGATCCGTCGGGCAACGGCGCCCATGGTAGGTTCGTCGACGAGGGCTTGGAGGAGCTCTCGTTCGGCTGCGCTGAGCCTGCTGGTGGTGTCGTGGTACAGCACGGTTTGCCTCCCCTTTCCTGCCGTACCCCTGTTGTGTCCGGATGGGTGGTGCTCGTTTCGGATGAAACGCTCGGCCGTTTCCGGACACATACGGGACGAGAACCGGTTGTCCACTATCGATCAGGAGGTCGACACGATGTTCAAGCGCCGACTGACAGCACTGATGGTTGTCGTTGCGATCGGGTGGCTTGCCCTGGCGGCGGGAGCGACTGGCGCTGCACGAGCTGAGCAACCCGCCGACAGCACGGAGCCGGTCGGACAGGTAGCTGTCTTCGAGGGTTCGACGATCGATCTGGCTCGAGGGTGGGGCGACGCCCATGCCTGTGCGATCTGGGAAGACCGTGTTGCCGAGTGTTTCCGTACCGAGGCGGAACTCGAGGCGTGGCTCGCAGGACTCATGTCGCCAGCACAGGAGACGAGCGAGAAGTCTGTCACGACGGCGGCGACGGCATGCTCGTCGGCGCTGAGGCTGTATGACGGCGTCGGCTACAGCGGGGACGTCCTGTACCTGTGGAGTCGAGGATCGTGGATCGACCTGTGGGACGTCGGGTTCGCCAATCGGACCTCGTCGTACAAGATCGGGGCCTGCTCGTCGTACTTTGCCGACTATCCAGGCGGCGGGGGCGACTGGTACCCGACGAGCCTGACGTCGGCGTACCTGTGGTCGTCGTCGATGCTGTCAGGCTGGGACAACCGGGTGTCGTCGGTGTACCTGCGATAGCGCAAGGCGACAGGCAACCACTCCTCGCTTCTGGGCGCGTAGTCTGGACCGGACCGGCAGGAGCACTCACGAAAGACGACATGGCACCGGAGGAGGCTGCGGAGCGGTTCACCCGCCTGTATGCGGCGACGTACGCCGACGTGCTGGCGTATGCGCTCCGTCGGACGACCAGCCGCCAAGATGCCGAGGATGTGGTCTCCGCCACCTATTTGACGGCGTGGCGGCGTCTCGACGACGTTGCCGACGCGCGAGTTCCGCTGGCCTGGCTGTACCGGGTCGCCGCGGGACATCTTGCCAACCAGCGCCGCAGCGGCGGACGGTTTGCCGCCCTCCGGATCCGCCTCTTCTCAGTCCCGGTGCCGCAACGGTCCAACAATCCAGCTGACGCCGCCGTCGCTGAGGCCGACGCCGCCTTGGTGCTGGCCGCGTTGGCGACCCTGTCTGCCGGCGATCAGGAACTGCTGCGACTCACCGCATTCGAAGGGCTTTCCCCTGCCGACATCGCCGCCGCGTGGGGTGTCCCCTCCCGCCTCGTCAGAGTGCGGCTGCATCGAGCGCGCCGTCGTCTCGAGGCGGCCCTCGATCGGCAGGCCGGTGGATCCAGTATGAAACGAACGTCCCCTGGTGGACACAATGAGATGAGGACTTCACCATCGGGCGCTTCGCCCGACAACGATCGAGAAGACGATGAACGACCGACCTGACGCCTTCGAACGGCTCCGAGCCGCCAACCCGGTCGACCCGGCCACGGTCGACGGCCCCGACTCGCCACGAGCCCAGCAGTTGCTGGCGTCGATCCTCGCCACCCAACGCACCCCAGAGGTCGCCGTCGTCCGGCGTCACCGCCGGCCGCTCGTCATCGTCGTCGCCCTTGTCGCCATCCTGGGCGGAGCAGCCACCTGGATCATCACCCGACCCGTCACCAGCCCCGTCACCGTCTCCTGCTACGCCCAACCGGCCCTGCACGGCACCCAGGCCGGTCTGGTCGGTGTTCCCCTCGATGTGAAATCGTGCGCTCCCTATTGGGAGGACGGGACCCTCACCAGCCCCGACTACCCGCCCGGCGTGGTGCCTCCTCTCGTCGCGTGCGTCACCGACGTTGGCACCTTCGCCGTCTTCCCCTCCAACAACCCCAACCTGTGTGAAACCCTCGGCCTCGCCCCACCGGAGCCGCAGTCGATCGAAGAGGCCAAACCGACCCTCGACCTCGACCACGCGATCTCCGAGTACTTCGCCACCAGCCGGTGCATCCCGATCCCCCAGGCAGTAAGCGACGTCCGTAGGATCCTCGACGAGCACGGAGCGGCCGACTGGACGGTCACCGTCGGCGAACAACGCCCCGACCGGCCCTGCGCCAGCCTCTCCTTCGAACCGAAGAGTCACACCGTCCGGATCGTCCCCATCCCAGAGCCCTGACCCCTCCTACGCGGTGAGCTTCATCACGCCGACAGACAGCGGTCACCGCGCCGGTGAATCTCCCCGCTCGGGAACCCAAACGGCGCCCCGACCGGCTGCGACTACCAGTCGGCACTCACATGGCCGCCATCGGCGAGGGTTCCGGCCTCTCCGTCGACGGACCGCCACACAACACGCCCGTCTGCATACGCAATGATCAGATAGGCGCCGGACGGGTCGATGCTCTGATCGACCACCGACCCGTCATAGGCGACCTCGTCGACGACCTCACCGGAGGCCACGTCCACCACCTCGCCGCCATCCTGGAACAGGCCGTCGACGATGGCCTCATCGGCCGCAACCCCGCCCGCCGCACCGAACTCCCCCGAGCTACCGAGCCCGAGCGCCGCTACCTGACCGCCAAACAGGTCACCCGCCTCGCCGAAGCCATGCCCACCCGCCAACACGCCACCATGGTGTACGTCCTCGCCTACGGGGGACTCCGCTGGGGAGAACTCGTAGCATTACGCCGTGGTCGAGTGGATTCTCTCCGTCGCACGCTCCAGATAGCACAGTCTGCGACGGAAGTCGCCGGGTACCTCGAGTTCGGAACGACAAGGACCCATCAGTCGCGAATCGTGCACCTTCCGGCCTTTGTTTCCGAGTTGCTGGGCCGGCATCTGGAGGACATCGAAGACAAGCCGGAAGCATTCGTGTTCCCCGCCCCGCGCGGAGGGCCACTGAGGTACCCGAACATGAGAAAGGCTGTCTGGGATCGTGCGCGCGACCAGGCCGAAGGGGATCTCGCTGATATCACACCCCATGATCTCCGCCACACCTGCGCATCCCTCATGCGGGCTACCGGCGCCGACGTCAAAGCCATCCAACAACAACTCGGACATCGCAACGCCACCATCACCCTGAACACCTACACCCACCTCTTCGAAGGTGACCTGGCGGCCGTGATGGACCGTCTCGACACCAAAACCGCGTCCAAAACGCGTCCTGAGCGCGTCCTGCGCGAGGTCGTCGACCTTCCTCAGCAAGCACAAAACCCCCGCTGACTAGGGGTTTTGTTGGCTCCGGGGGTGAGACTCGAACTCACAACCTGCGGATTAACAGTCCGTTGCTCTGCCGATTGAGCTACCCCGGATCGGAGAGGGATGGTACCACCGTACAATTGGGCATCGAACGAAGGGAGCAATAATGAAGTTTCGACTTGGCCTGGTGCTCGGTTTCGGCCTCGGATACATCCTCGGAGCGAAAGCCGGCAGGGAACGGTACGAACAGATCGTCGACGCATGCCGTGGACTCACAAAAATCGAGGGAGTCCAGAGCGCTACCGACAAGGTGAAGGAAACCGTTGGAGAGGGAATGACAACGGCGTCACAGCGGATCCGGGACCACATCGAGACCTGACCGGTCACCCGGCTCAGTCGTCGCCGAGGAAGCCCTCGAGCCGCTTCGACCGAGCCGGATGCCGCAGTTTCGCCAGGGCTTTCGTTTCGAGCTGGCGGATCCGCTCTCTGGTCACGCTGAAATGCTTCCCGACCTCTTCGAGCGTGCGCACCCGCCCATCCTCGAGACCGAACCGCATCACGATGACCTGTCGTTCCCGGTCGTTGAGTTCTTCGAGCGCGTGCGCGACGTACTCTTGAAGCAGCTTGAAAGCTGCCGCCTCGACCGGAACGTCGGCTTCCGGATCCTGCACGAAATCGCCGAGCGTGGAGTCGTCTTCCTCCCCGAGCGGGGTCTCGAGCGATACCGGATCCTGAGCGATGCGACGAAGCTCGGAGACCCTGTCGGGGTCCACCTCGAGTTCGGCTGCAATCTCTGCGATCGTCGGCTCTCGTCCGAGTACCTGCAACAGGCGCCGCTGCGCGTGGGCAAGCTTGTTGATCGTCTCCACCATGTGCACCGGGACTCTGATGGTCCGCCCCTGGTCGGCGAGGGCCCGCGTCACCGACTGTCGGATCCACCAGGTCGCATACGTCGAGAACTTGAAACCCTTGCGATAGTCGAATTTCTCCACTGCACGCATGAGGCCGAGATTCCCTTCCTGGATCAAGTCCAGGAGCGGCATACCGCGTCCCACGTACCGCTTGGCGATGGACACGACCAGCCGAAGATTCGCCTCCACGAGTCGCTGCTGCGCGGTGTCGCCTCGGTGTCGGTCACGCTCGAGAATCGCCCGATCTTCGGCGCTGAGCGACGCGTCCTCGCTTTCAAGCCGCTCTGCGGCACGTCGCCCCAACTCGTGCAGCATCGCAAGCTCGACCTCCTGCTGCGGGGTGAGTAACGCAACTCGCCCGATCTCCCTCAGATACATCCGCACGGGATCCGAGACTGCCATCAGGTCGTCCTCGACGACGCGGATGTCGAGAACGTCCTCGCTGTCCTCCTCGATACGTACGTCGTGGTTCCTCAGCCGGTCGGCGACGTGATCGAACGCTTCGACAGGCGCCTTCAAGTCTTCGAGTTCCTGCTGGATCTCGCCCACGGTCACGAACCCGCGCTGGCGGGCGCGTTTGGCAAGGACCTCGATCAGGTCATGGAACGATTCCAACTAGTTCCTCTTTCCCATCTCGCGCTTCTCGCGCTCCAAACCTATCAACTCGCCGAACAAGGTGGAATGGGTCTGCGGTTCCGATCCCGGATCGATCTGCTCCAACCTGCGGCGAAGCTCCGCCACCTGAGCGTCGAGCCGGCCAATCCCCAACCTGCGGACGAGTGCCGCAGGATCCTCCAGCGGCTGTTCGTCGACGATCAACGCTCGAACCATCTGGCCGATCCGATCGTTCCGTTCACCGACCACAGCACCCAGCTCAGGGCGCATGCCGGGGGGAAGGCCGGCCAACGCCTTCTGGAGTAGATCGTATGCGTCGCGATGCTCCTCTCCACCGAAGAGTTCCCGGTCGATTTCGAGTCCCTCGAGTCCGGGATGGTTCACGGCAAGAGCCCGAAGGAGTTGACGTTCCGCCTTTTCGATTCCGGACCGGCGAGCGGGTGGACGTTCCTTCACCGGTTTGCTCCGACCGCCGGCGAAAGCCTCCTCGACGGCCGAGAGGACCGGTGCAAACTCGGAGCCGGCCTTCCTCGCGAGAAAGCGGGCGTACTCGCGACGCACCAGTGAGTCGGGCTGTCGGGCGAGCAAGCCCACGATCGATCGGATCGCCCGTGCCCGTGCTTCCGGTTCATCCAGGTTGTACCCGGACAGTTCCCTTTCGATCCGAAACTGCAGCAGAGGCCTCGACTGCTCGATCGCCTCCCGCAGCTCGTCGACTCGCCCGTCCTGCACCATATCGGCAGGATCTCTTCCCTCGGGCATGATCGCGACGCGCACGTCGAGATCCAGCTGCACGGGGGTGCGCAGCTCGTCTCCGCGGATCGCGGCTCCGACACCCGCTTGATCGGCATCGAACGCGAGCACGACCCGGTCGGCGAAGCGGCGTAACACATCGAAGTGATCCTCACCGAGCGCCGTGCCACATGTTGCCACGGCCTGAGGGATCCCGGCCTGATGCATGCCCATCACGTCGGTGTATCCCTCGACGATTACCGAGAACCCGGAACGGCTGATGTCCCCCTTCGCCCAGTTGAGACCGTAGAGCAGCCTCGCCTTCCGATAGATCCGGGTCTCAGGGCTGTTCAGGTATTTCGGCCCCGTGCCTTCGAGGAGACGAGCTCCGAATCCGACCGGGTCGCCACGAAGATCGAAGATCGGGAACATCACCCGGTTCCGAAACCAGTCCCTGAGCCGTCCCTTGCTCGTCCGGGCTGCAAGGCCGGCGCCCACCATCACCTTCTCCGACACCTTGCGGTCGCGAAGGTGATCGATCAGGGCGCTCCATTGCTCCGGCGCATAGCCGATCTGGAACCGATCGATCACGTCACCGTCGTAGCCCCGGCCGCGAAGGTAGGCACGCGCCCGGCCTGCATCGACACCGCTTCGGAGACGCTCGTTGTAGAACGAAACGGCGATCCGAACGGCGTCGACCAGGGCCTCCCTCTCCCCTTTTCGACGTGCGGCCTGCGGATCACGATGCAGCGTGATACCGGCCTGTGCAGCCAGGTACTCGACTGCCTCGCTGAAGTCCAGACCCTGTGTCTCCTGCACGAACCGAAAGATGTCTCCGCCGGCGCCACAGCCAAAACAGTGATAGAGCCCTTGGGCGACGTCGATGGACAGCGACGGTGTCTTCTCCTGGTGAAACGGGCAGATCGCCTTGTAACTGCGACCGGTTCTCTTGACGGTGGTGACCGCTTCGAGCAGATCCACGATATTGACCGAGGATCTGACACGCTCGATGTCGGTACGCTGATAGGCCATCACGGCGAGTGTAAACCGGTGCCGTGCCGACGGGAACAGCGACGAACGCCCTCGACTCCGTACAATCGCCGGCATGCGCATCGCGTTTCTCAACCCGCAAGGGGATTTCGATCCACAGGATCGATACTGGACCCAGCACCCTGACTTCGGTGGCCAGTTGGCAGACGTGAAGCAGGTGACGAACGCGCTCGCCGCCCAAGGACATGACCTCGACATCCTTACTCGACGCATCGTCGATCCTCGGGTGGCCCAGCTTCGAAGGCGAGCAGGACGCCTACCCCCGGTGGCGCCCGGATCGTGCGACCCCACGGCGCAGGACCGAACGACCGGTTCGTGCGTAAAGAGGACCTTTGGTCTCTGCTCGGCTCGGACTGGGTACCCAGCATCCTCGCCTTCTGTGGTGTGGACCTCCCCGACGTGTTCGCGGCGCACTGTGGCGACGGGATCAGCTCCGTACACGTCCGCTCGAACACGGGGATTCCGTACACGTTCACGGCCCATTCGCTCGGAGCACAAGAACGCGACGGCCTGCTCGCCGCCGGCGAATCCGTCAACGAAGACTGCGACCACTTCGCACGGCACCTCGAGGCCGAGCGCGTCGCCATGAACGACGCCCGCGTCGTGATCACGTCGAACGACCAGGAACGATCTCTCCAATACGGTCATCCCGCTTACGACGGGGCCATCGACCCGAGCGACGACCGGCGTTTCGCCGTCGTGCCGCCGGGGGTCGACCAATCTGTGTTCTGCCCGGGGTCCGTCGACGAAACCGCTTCTCGACGGATTCGTGCTTTCCCGGAAAGAGATCCCGAAGCCTCTCGGACCGAACTCCCTGCCGTCGTTTCGTCGAGCAGGCTCGACCCGAAGAAGAATCATCGCGTTCTCGTCGATGCATTCGGTCACAATCGAGAGCTTCGATCTCATGCAAATCCGCTATTCATCGCGGGGGCGATCAAGGATCCGCTGCGCGACGACGGCTCCGCCTCGCCCGCCGGCCGCCCAGCGCGTCCTCCCCGACTTGCGTGAAGCGATCGCCTCCTACCGCCTCGGCGGAATCGTCTCGGGTTTCGCCATCAACGGCCGGCTCTCTCTCGCCACCGCGTACCGACTCTTCACCGCCCGAAAGTCGGTCTTCGCTCTCACGGCACTGTACGAGCCGTTCGGACTCGCGCCCCTCGAGGCAGCGTCGACCGGGCTCCCTGTCGTCGTGACTCGCAACGGTGGGCCCGTCGAGAGTTTGCGTGACGAACACACGCAGTATGGGATCTTGGTCGACCCGTCCGATCCCGACGACGTTGCGAGCGGTCTCCTCAGGGCACTCGACCAGCGGCACCACTTCGCCCGAGCGGGCCCTCGCGCATCCATCCGGTCCCACGGAGCCCAACCTGGCATGGTGCGGTCTCAGGAGCTGACGATCCTACGCTTCCGCTCGGTGAACAGATCCGCTACGCCGACGGCGAAGAGCGGGAGAAGCGGCCCCGCGAGCAAGCCCGCCTCTGTAACGGTTCTCAAGAGCACGAACACATAGGCCGTCACGACTCCGACGGAGATCCAACGTCCGAGCCGCGAGTGCCGCTCGGGGTCGAATCGCAGCGCGATGACACCCCCGGCCCCGTAGCCTGCCACCATTCCGGTCACCACATCACGGGCCACCGCCAGTACCGGAACGGCAACGACGATAGAGAGCAGCATCGCGACGACCGTGGCGGCCGCCGGACTCGGATGTTTCGAGCCGAAGGCCAGCACGAGGAACGCAAAGGGGACGGCCGCCAATCCGAGCGCCAGCAACCCGCCCGACTGTGTCTGGCCGTCGACCTTGCCGGAGAGGAACGCGAGCAGCATGGCCGCCGAGCTTCCGGCGGCGATCACCGTGGCGAACGTCAGCGCCAACCATGTGCGTCGAGCAGTGATCGGCTCGTCGGTCAACGATCAGCCTTTGACGGAGCCGGCGGTCAGGCCACGGACGAAGTACCGCTGCAGTGAGAAGAACACCGTCAGCGGGAGGATCATCGTGATGAACGCGCCCGAAGTCAGCAACTCCCACGCTTCACCGCGGGTGCCGTTCAACTCGGCCAGCGCCTGGGTGATCACCCGTACGTCCTGAGTGCCACCCAGGAAGACGAGGGCTACCAGGAAGTCGTTCCACACCCAGAGAAACTGGAAGATCGCAAACGACGCCAGGGCAGGCACCGACAGCGGAATGATCAGTCGCCAGAAGATCGTGAAGTGGTTCGCCCCGTCGATCTTGGCCGACTCGATCGTCGAAGACGGCAGCGAGCCGATGTAGTTCCGCAAGAGATACACCGCGAGGGGAAGCCCGAAGCCGGTGTGGGCGAGCCACACCGCCATATAGGTTCCGGTCAAACGCAGGTTCGGAAAGATCGTCACCCCCATGAAATGCCCACCGCGTGAGTACAGGCTGAGGATCGGGATCAGTGCCATCTGCAGCGGAACGACCATCAGACCGACCACCGCCACGAACAGCCACTGGCGGCCCTTGAAATCCATCCAGGCGAACGCGTACGCAGCGAACGCTGCGATCGTGATCGGAATCACCGTCGCCGGAATCGACACGGCCAGGCTGTTCAGGAAAGCGTTCCCGAAGCCCTCTGAGGCGAGAACGTCCTTGTAGTTCGCAAGGGTCCACTGGGCCTTGTCGAACAGGTGCGGCAGGACCGTCCACCATCCTGACGTCCGAACCAGATTCGGGTTGCGGAACGAGCTGATGAGCAGCCCGACCGTCGGTATCATCCACAGCAGCGTGATGATGATGATCGTCAGCTTGCTGGGCATGCGTTCGAAGAGTCGCCGGAAGAACCCGGGCGTACGGTTGAGGCGGGCCGTTGCCGTCGTCATCGGATCGCCTCCTCCGCCTTGAAGCGCTTCACGTTGAGCACCATGATCGGGATGACCGCCACGAAGAGCACGACCGCGATCGCGGCACCTTTGCCGTTGTCTCCGAACTTGAAGAACCAGCGGAGCATCCGCTCCGCGATCACCTCCGTGCCGTTCTGACCGTTCGTCATCACCCAGATGATGTCGAAGATCTTCATCGCATTGATGAACATCGTCGTGGTGACCACCACAATCGTCGACATGATCGATGGAACGATCACCCGCCAGAACACCTGGAACTCTCTCGCACCGTCGATGCGGGCAGCCTCGAGGATCTCATCGGGCACGGCCTTGATCCCCGCCGAGAGGATCACCATGGCAAACCCTGTCTGGAGCCACACCATGACCACCATGAGCAGGAGGTTGTTCCATGGCTGTTCCTGGAGCCACGGAATCGGCTGCTTCCCGGCGCTCACCATGATGCCGTTGAGCAGTCCGATCTGATTGCCGAAGCCTTCCGGTCGGAAGCTGTACACGAACCGCCAGACGATCGACGCGCCGACGAACGAAACGGCCATCGGCAGGAAGATCAGCGACTTGGCGACCGCTTCACCCCGGTGGAGACGGTCGACGAGTGTGGCGAATCCGAGACCCACCCCGACGGTGAACAAAGGAATGGCGATGACCCACCCGAAGGTGTTACGGATCGACCGCAGCATCGCCGGGTCGCTGAACACGAACTTGTAGTTGTCCAGACCCACGAATGTCGAGGACGTGGCATCTTTGAAGCTCAGTATCGTCGTATTGATCGCCGGGTACACCAAGAACACGGACAGAATGACCAGCGCCGGCCCGACGAACACGTACGGGCGAACCCGTTCTTGCACCCGGTCCGAAAACCGGCTCACTGCGAAATCCATCGCCCAGAACAGCAAGAAGATCCCGCCGACACCGACGATGATCGCCACGAGCGCGAGGACCAGCTTCGGGGCGTCGCTCTTCCGAAGGAACTGAAACGTCAGCCAGAGAAGAATGAACGCCACGATCGGCACCCCGAGTGACGCGACCAGTCGAAGAACGCCGACCCAGACCGATCGTGCGGCCCGTTCGGCGACAGACGCTTCGGGTTTCATCTCCACACTCAAACGCGCTCCTCCTGACGCTCGGCCTGACTATACAGAAAGGGAGGCGGCCGCATCGGCCGCCTCCCGAATCGTCAATACCCGTTCGTCCTACGAGGACGGCCAGGAATCGTCGATGTCCTTGAGGACTTTGTCGAGCGAGCTGGGCCCGCCCTGCATGTAGTCGATCATCCCGGTCCAGAACGAGCCGGAGCCCACGACCGAAGGCATCAGGTCGGAGGCGTCGAATCGAGCACCGTCGATCTTCAAGGCGGCCACGATGGCGCCGGCCGCCGTACCGGTGATGCTGTCCTTGTAGCAGTCAGGGCCAACGTTGACGTTCGGCGAGATACGCCCTGCGTCGGTTCCACCCTGAGCACACTGCACGTCCGTTGAGATGAAGTCGTTGAGGAACTCCCGCACCTCCGGGCGATCGGCGAAGACCGCACCGAGCTCACCGGCGATGAGCGCACCCTTCTTGCCCGGGTCGATATCCGGGAACGCGAACACGTTGTAGTCTTTGCCGGCGACGAGCGTGCGCCCGTCCGCTGCATCGAAGAACTGTGTGATGAACGACGCCTGCCGGTGCATGAAGCACGACGGCGGGCTGTTGAACATCGGGTCCGGCGCGTCACGGAAGTCGATCGCGGGGATCTGTTCCGCGCCACCCAGAACGTATCCGGGGGTGAACGTCACGTCGCCGAGCAGTTCGAAGGCCCGTTTGACCTCTGGGCTCTCGAAGGGCAGCTTGTGCGTGACCCACTGGTCATACAGATCGGGACCGGCGGTCCGAAGCATGATGTCTTCGATCCAGTCGGTGCCGGTCCAACCGGTTGCCGCATCCGATCCGAAGCCGATGCACCACGGTGTGTTGCCGTCGGCGACCATCTTGTTGCTGAGAGTGATCATCTCGTCCCACGTCTTCGGCACCGTGTACCCGGCGTCGGTGAATGCCGGCTCCGGATACCACACCAGACTTTTGAGGTTCGTGTTCGTCGGGAGTCCGTAGTGCTTTCCGTTGTACTCACCGAGTGACAACAGGTACTTCCCGAACGTCGCCTCGAGCGCCGACATGTCGAACCCGAGATCTTCGAGTGCGATCGCCTTGCCGGCCTTCGCCATCTCGATAACCGAGCCCGGCTGCGGATACAAGGCAATGTCGGGCGGATTCCCACCGTCGACACGAATCTTGATCTGCTCCTCGAAGCTGTCCGAACCCTCATACGTCGCCGTGTAGTCCTTGTCGGCATTGTTGATCTTGTCGTCGATCACCGACTGGACCGCCTGTGCTTCGGTACCGCTGAAGGCCCCGAAAACATTGACCTTCGCCTTCTCTGCGGTTCCTCCGCCCCCTCCGCAAGCAACCACGATCATGGCCATGATCGCGAGCACGACCAACCATCGCACTCTCTTCATAGTCTTGTCCTTCCCTCGACATGCGGCCTTGAGGCCGTCAGCATTTCATGCTACCCGCGAGGAAGTCCTCGCGCCTCTGGGACCGGGGCCCTCAGACTCCGAGACGGTCCCGAAGATGGACGATCAACTGATCGATCGAAACCCGATCCTGCTCCATCGTGTCGCGATCGCGCACCGTGACGGCACGATCTTCGAGCGAGTCGAAGTCGAACGTGATCGCGTACGGAGTGCCGATCTCGTCGTGGCGCCGGTACCTACGACCGATCGACTGTGTGACGTCGAGTTCCAGCATGAAATGAGGACGGAGCATGTCGGCAACCTTCTCCGCTTCCGCCACGAGGTGCGGCTTCTTGGACAGCGGAAGCACGGCGACCTGATACGGGGCCAGCCTCGCGTCCAACCGCAGGACCACCCGTTTCTCTCCCCGGACCTCTTCCTCGTGGTACGCGTCCATGAGAAACGCGAACGTGGTTCTGGTCGCACCCGCCGCCGGCTCGATGACGTAGGGAAAGAACCGTTCCCCGGACTCGTCATCGAAGTAGCTGAGGTCCTGGCCACTGGCCTCGGCGTGCGCGCGCAGGTCGAAGTCGGTCCGGTTGGCGATCCCCTCGAGTTCGTCCCAACCCCACGGGTAGCGGTACTCGATGTCCGAGCATGCCGCGGCGTAGTGCGCCAACTCGTCGTGACCGTGCGGCCGCAGGCGGATGTTCTCGTCGGCCATGCCGAGATCCAGATACCAGCGGTGACGCTCACGGGACCAGTACCGATACCATTCGTCCGCCTCTTCGGGTCGGCAGAAGAACTCCATCTCCATCTGTTCGAACTCGCGAGTCCGAAACACGAACTGCCCAGGGGTGATCTCGTTGCGGAACGTCTTGCCGACCTGGGCAATGCCGAAAGGAAGTTTCATCCGTGCCGTGCGGCGCACGTTCTCGTAGTTGATGAAGATTCCCTGCGCCGTCTCCGGGCGAAGGTACACGAGACCGGCATCGCTCTCCACCGGGCCCATGAACGTCTTGAACATCAGGTTGAACTGGCGTGGCTCACCAAACGTACCCCGCCGGCCGCAATGTGGACACAGATCCTGGTCTTCGAGCTTGTCCAACCGATAGCGGGTATGACAGCTCGAACATTCGACCAGCGGGTCCGTGAATGAAGTCTCATGTCCCGAGGCGGCCCAGACTTGGCGTGCCTGAAGAATCGCCGAGTCGAGTCCGACGATGTCTCCGCGTAGCTGCACCATCGAACGCCACCACTCGTCCTTGACGTTTCGCAGCACCTGGACGCCCAGCGGGCCGTAGTCGTAGGCGGAGCGCAGACCACCGTAGATCTCCGAGGAAGGAAACACGAAGCCCCGCCGCTTTGCGAGGTTGACGATGGTGTCGAGTGTGACGGGCATGATCGGCTGCGTCCTCTGGTCGTGGCGGGAACGGGAATGATAGGCGAGACAGAGTACCCGGTACCGAGTACTTGGCACAGGGTACCGGAAAGGGAAGCGAGTCCGGCTACGCGGTCCCGAAGCGGCGCTTGCGACGTTGATACTCGGCGATCGCTGCGACCAGGTCTTCCCTGGAGAAGTCGGGCCAGAGGACTTCTGGGAACACGAACTCGGCATAGGCCGCCTGCCACAGCAGGAAGTTCGACAGGCGCATCTCGCCCGAGGTCCTGATGACGAGATCCACATCCGGCATCTCCGGCACGTAGAGCTGTCCTGCGAACGTCGACGGATCGATCCGTTCGGGATTCAACTCGCCCTGCTGAACGAGCAGCGCAAGACGTCTGGCAGCCTCGGCGATCTCCACCCTGCCGCCATAGTTGAAGGCGAACACGAGGCACATGCCATCGTTCGTTGCCGTCATTGCCGAGGTCTCCGCCATTCGAGCCCGGTTGCGCTCAGGGATGCGAGGGTCGTCCAGATCGCCGGCGAAAAAAATGCGAATCCCCTGCGCGTCGAGTTCGTCGCGCCGCCGAAGCAGAAGGTCCTCGTTGAAGAACATGAGGAACTCCACCTCGTCCTTGGATCGGGACCAGTTCTCCGTCGAGAATGTGAAGGCGCTGAGCCAGTCCACACCGAGTTCCCGTGCCGACTCGATGGTGGCAAACAGCGATGCTTCCCCCGCAGCATGCCCTGCGGTACGCGGAAGAGCGCGCTGCTCGGCCCAACGTCCGTTGCCGTCGAGGATGAGTCCGATGTGAGTCGGGATCCGACTCGAGTCGAGGTTCGGTTCACTCATGCATCACCGCCAGGGAGGACAATCTCCGCTCCAGATGGTGTTCGAGGAATCTCCTCGTGATGCCGAGCGCTTCACCGCAGAAGGCGGAGTCCTCTGGAGGAAGCCTATCGAGATCCGAAGCGGCGAGGCCTGCCAGATAGTTGGTCAGGCCAGGGCGCAGCCGGATCGTCCCACTCGGCCGGCAGGAGGTGCACACGGCCCCGCCTGCCGAAAGGCTGAACCGAAGGGGAACATCTCCTCTTCCACAACCGGCACAATGATCGAGCGCTGGAGCGAACCCGATGACATCGCTGAGCTTCAACAAGAAAGAGGTCACGAGATCGGGCCTCTCACCGCGTCGATCGAGGACCCTGAGACCTCGCTGCAGCAGCAGGAAGAGTCGGAGTGAAGGGTCGTCCTCCGTCGCAACCGCGTCCACGACCTCGACCATCGTGCCGGCCGCCAGCACCCGATCCAGATCCGCCCGAACGTTTGGGAATGCTTCGATCACGGAGACCTGGGTGATCGTGTCCAGGTTACGCCCCTCGTACAGAATCAGGTCGACGTGCGTGAATGGCTCGAGACGGCCACCAAATCGACTCTTCGTCTTGCGGATTCCCTTTGCGACCGTCCTGAGCTTGCCGTTGTTGGGGCTCAGGATGACCACGACACGGTCCGCTTCCCCGAATGCGTAGCTGCGGAGCACGATCCCTTGGTCGCTGCGAAGACCCATGGGTGAGATGGTAATGGTCGGACTGCGGGCAGCCGGCAATCAGCCGGCGGCCCGATGCCACCAGGCGTCAAAACATTCCCGACAGAGGACGGCGCGACGACTACTGACGACTGAACACTGGCAACTGATCACTTTCCGAATCCGAATCGATCCAGCATCTGAGGTTTGCGCTGCCAGTTCTTCTCGACCCTGACGCGTAAATCGAGATAGACGCGTGCTCCGAACAGCCGTTCCAACTCCGTGCGGGCCTCAGATCCTGCGTCGCGGAGCAGAAGCCCACCCTTGCCGATGACGATGCCCTTCTGGGAAGTGCGCTCGACGATGATGCGGGCGTCGACGTACACCGAACCGTCGGGACGCTGCTCGATCTCGCGAACGTCGACGACGAGTGAATGAGGAAGCTCGTCTCGGAGGCGGGCAAGGAACTTCTCTCTGATCAACTCCCCGGCGAGAAAGGACTCCGGTTGATCGGTGACGGCATCCGCCGGGTAATAGCGCGGACCCTCGGGTAGGAGTTTGCCCAACTCACTCAGGATCGACTCCAAGCCCTCTCCGTGCAGCGCACTCACCGGCACGTATGCGGCGAATCCCCATGCTGCAGCCTCGGCCAGACGTTCAGGGATCTGACCTTTCCTTGCAGCGTCGGTCTTGTTGACAACGACGATCACGGGCGATCCCGCTTTCGCAAGTCGTTCCGCGATCAGGCGATCGCCAGGACCGACCGGGGCGGTCGCGTCGATGAGAAAAACGACCGCGTCCGCCTCGGCGAGTGTTCCGTAGACGAGCCGATTGAGTCGTTCACCCAGAGCGTTGCGAGGTTTGTGAAGGCCCGGGGTGTCGACCAGGACGGCTTGGAACTCGGGCTCTTCGGTCACGGTCACGACGCCGCGCACCACGTTGCGTGTCGTCTGCGGACGAGGAGACGTGATCACCACCTTGCTCCCGACGAGCGCATTGACCAGCGTCGACTTGCCGACATTCGGTCGTCCAACGACCGCCACGAACCCCGACTTCATGTGGTTGCCGAACGGGTCACACGAACCTGGATCACCCTCCGCCCCTGCACGCTGACCACGATAAAGCGGATGCCGTGTCCCTCGAAGGCCTCCCCCTCATATGGGACCCGACCGGCGAGGTCCAAGAGCAGGCCACCGACCGTATCCCACTCGTCGTGTGGCAACTCGACATCGAGTGCATCTTCCAGGTCTTCGACAGGGAAACGGCCGTCGACGAGATAGGTGCCGCCTTCCTCTTCGACGAAGAGGCGGTCCTCCGTGTCGTATTCGTCGATGATCTCCCCGACGAGTTCCTCCAGAAGATCCTCGATGGTCACGAGACCGGCCGTCCCCCCGAACTCGTCCACTACGATCGCCATGTGCTGCTGTCGAGTCTGCATGTCCCGCAGCAGGTCGGGGATACGTTTGGTCTCGGGCACGAAGTAGACCGGCCGCATGATGCGGGTCACGGGCTCCGGACCGCCGCCGCGATCCATGATGCCCAGTAGGTCTTTGGCGTACACGAAACCGACGATGTCATCAGGGCTCTCCCCCACGACGGGAATCCTCGAGAAACCGTCCTCGATCACGATGTCGAGCGCCTTGTCCGTCGTCTCCCCCCGGTCGATCGTCACCATGTCCGGCCGAGGAATCATCACCTCGCGTACGAGCGTGTCCGAGAACTCGAGGACAGAACTGATCAGCTTCAATTCCTCCTCCTCGTCCTCGTCGGGCACATCGCCCTCTTCCGGTTCCTCGATCAGCAGGTCGCCCGTGCGCCGTCCAAGCGCGGCCACCAAGAAGAGCAATCCTGAAAAACGGTACGCGAGCGAGCCGGGATGGCCTCGACCGTAGGCTCGTGGGAGGATGTCCCCCACGAGGAGGACGACGGCCACGAGAGCGGCGAGCGCGCCGAGGAGCGCCCACCCTGTCAGGACGGTCGTGAGCGCCCACGTTGCCGGAACCGCAGACACCACCAGGATTCCTGAATGAACCATCCCGATGGACGGTTGGAGCCTCACTCGATCCTCGAGGAGATCCGCGACGGTATCGGCACCCGCCACCGACGCCGCCCCATCTCTCATGGCGTCCGCACGCGGTGTCAGCATCAACGAGACCGCGCCGGCACGGACCACGCCGGCGAGCACCAGGAACAGCAGCGATGCAATGAAACCGAGGATCACGAGCGGCCCCCGCAGCAGACGTCTGGCGCGAGGCGTCCGACACGAAGAACGAAGGAGCGAGGGCCGATCATGGCCATCGCCTTCCGGCTTTTGTCAAGAGCGCTCGTTCGCGGGCTTCCATTCGTTCTGCGTCCTCGTCACTCGTGTGGTCATAGCCGAGCAGGTGAAGGATGCCATGCACGACCATGAGCGCCAGTTCATCTTCGAATGACACCCCCAACTGGTCCGCTTGTTGCCGTACATACCGCGGAGCGATCACGACGTCCCCCAGATTCAGCGGCGGATCTCCCGGACCGGGATCCGGATACTCCCCCGGAGAGAGATGTTCGAGGGGAAACGCCAGAACATCGGTCGGTCCACTCCGTTCCATGAAGCGCTCGTTGTACTCGGTCATCTGGTCGAGACCAACGAGCATCAGCGTCACGTCGGCTTGGTTCGGAAGGCCTTCTTCTTCGAGCACGGTCGCGGCAAGCCGCCGAAGCGGCTCGGCTTCCAAGGGATCGTCTTGTTCGTCGGTCAGAAAGACGTTCATGAGGTCGCCTCGGGCACCGATGCATCAGCGTCATCCGGGAACCCCGGGTACGGAATCCGTTGGTGGTAGTAGCCGACGAGCGAATCGACGAATGCGGCCTTGACCCTCGTGAGCTCACCAAGCGTGAGGTCACTCTCGCCCAACTGCCCATCGGCGACCTTCTCCCCGACGACCTGTTCGACAACCTCCTCGATGCGGTCCGGCGTCGGGTCCTCGTCGGAGAACACCGCCCTCGCCGCACTCTCCAGGGCATCGGCCATCATGAGGATCGCCATCTCCTTCGACTGGGGCTTGTGTCCGTAATGGCGATAGTCGTCCACGTCGACGTTGTCGACGCCATAACGTTCACACGCCTTGTGATAGAAGTACCGCATGATTCCGTCACCGTGATGTGAGACGATTCCGTCCGCCACCGCCGTCGGTATCCGATAACGTTTCGCCAACTCGACTCCCTTGGAGACGTGGTCGCGAATGATCGCGGCAGACTCCTCCGGCGGAAGACTGTCGTGCGGGTTGGAGATGCCGAACTGGTTCTCGATGAAGAACTGGGGATTCTGTGTCTTGCCGAGGTCGTGATAGTACGCGGCTGCCCTCGCGAGCAGGTTGTTGGCGCCGATCGCCCTGGCGGCCCTGTCGGCGAGCGTCCCGACCATCAACGAGTGGTTGAACGTGCCCCGGGCCTCCTCCTCCATCATCTGGAGTGCCGGATGGTTGCGATCGGTCAGGTCCAGCAGTCGAAGCGTCGTCGTCACGTCGAACATGATCTCGAGGAACGAAACGGCGGCCACACCGATCAGCCCGGATAGGAACAGGCCGTTTGCGAACCCGTACAATCCCGCTGCGATCGCACCGTCCCACCCGTTGAAGAACCATGCGATTCCTCCGGCCATGGGGAACATCACCAGCGCGGTGTACACGATCGCCTTGCGCAGGTCTCCTCTCGCGGAAATGGATGAGACGAAGGGGATGGGTGTCATCGCGGAGAGCAAGGCAAAGAGCGTGAGGCCGACGTCGCGGGTGGCGAGGCCCGTCAGCGCCCCGACCGCCACGGCCATGACGACGCCGATTCGCGCATCGAACAGGATCGCGGCCATGAATCCGAACATCGCGGCGGGAAGCAGGAATCCGACCGCCGGCTGATCGGCAGGCGTCAGTATTGCCACGCCCCGCGCCACCAGCGCTGCCAGCACGATGAGGAGCCCGAACAAGAGCACCCTTCTCGTGTGCCCCCAGAACTGGGACCGGAACCGGGCCAGGTAGAAGATCAACATGCCGACCACCAGGACGACGACGAGCAGCATGGCCGCCCGCTCGGGCCCGGTTTGGCGCAACAGGCTGAGCTTTTCGATGGCGGCGAGCTGAACATCGGTCACCGGGGTGCCGACACCCACGATCTTCTCGCCCTGTTTGTACTCCACCTCGGCGTCGGGGATCGCGTCCCTGGCCTCTTGCTTGAGTTGCTCGGTCTTGGCCTCGTCTTTGAACTTGTTGATCTGGAGCAACGCAGACACGACGTCGCCGGCCGCCTTGCTCGCATCGAAGTCGAGACTCCCGTCCAAACTGACCGTGGGCGGGATCTGCGCGAGGCCCGCCCGAGCAGTGGCGAGGTCGTCGGCATTCGCCAGGCCTTGCTGCAGCAAGGTTCCCGCACGGTCGAGCGCGGCCGCCCGGATCT
Source organism: bacterium BMS3Abin02 (assembly GCA_002897675.1). Taxonomy (NCBI): domain Bacteria; species bacterium BMS3Abin02. Next base: position 63,692 of record BDSU01000008.1, read on the forward strand.
CGGCAAGGTACGGAACGCGGCCGGTCGCAAGACGCATCACGTCCGCGGTGGCCACCGACACCAGGAACTTCCGAGTCTCGGGCTGCAAGGTCGGGTACTCGGCTTCGAGTAGCTGGGCCTGCGTTTCGAGGTCGCTCAACTGCGGCGCGTAGCCAATCGGATCCACCTCGAGCACTTTGCCCTCTCGAGCGGTGAAGGACTGCGGATCGCCGATGGTCGAGAGTGCGAAATGCTTGGGAATCGTTGAATCATCGACATCGACGACCACGGTTCCGACATCCACACCCGTGGCCCGATACCGGCCTTCTTGATCGGTCTCCACCTCTTGAACGGTTCCGTCATTTCCTGTGACCGCGACCGTCGCACCGGCTTTCGGGAAATCCCCTGCCTCGGGGTCGAACACTCCATCCCCGTTCGCGTCGAGAAAGACGATCCCCGTGACCTCGGTCGTTGCGGGAGCCTGCGTCGTCGTGGTCGTCGATTCGTCGCCTGCGGTGGTCGTCGTGGTCGTCGTCGATGCCGTGGTCGTGACTTCGGGCTCCGTGACCGTCGTCGTCGTAGAAGGCACAGGTTCAGGCGCGGGCAGAAACACGGCTGCTGCGACGGTATCGAAGAGCTGTCCGATCCCGACGAGCACCTCCTGGCTTCGTTCAGGATCCGGTGAATAGACCGGTTCGATCTTCTCTGCCGCTGCACTCTTGGCCTCGGCTGTCGCGACGGGATCGACGACCTTGACGAACTGATCGGCGAAGAAGTCTTGCGGCGACGGCTCCCCGACGGTGACCGTCACAGCGGCGGTCTGCTGCCCGATCATCAGCGCACCCCACGTCAACGCCACGGTGGCGACGATGATCAGCAGGCGCACCAGGGTGACCCTTGTCAGATACCTACTCATGGGAGCGCTGCTCCTCGTACCGCTGGTAGGCGTCCACGATGGCCGCAACGATGCGATGACGGACGACATCTCTCGAGGTGAGTTCCACGAACGCGACACCGGTGATTCCCCGGAGAACCTGGCGGGCTATCCGAAGGCCGGAGCCCTTCCCTGTCGGCAGGTCCACCTGGGTGATGTCTCCGGTGACGATCATCTTCGAATTGAACCCGAGTCGGGTGAGGAACATCTTCATTTGCTCCGGCGATGTGTTCTGCGCCTCATCGAGGACCACACATGCGTCGTTCAATGTTCGTCCTCGCATGTATGCCAACGGAGCGATCTCGATGGTTCCCCGATCCATCAGCCTGCCGGTCTCTTCGGGTCCGAGCATCTCGTAGAGGGCGTCGTTGAGTGGTCGCAGGTAGGGGTCGATCTTGGCCGCGAGATCGCCGGGGAGGAATCCCAGGCGCTCGCCGGCCTCCACGGCAGGCCTCGTCAACAAGATCCTGCCGACTGCTCCACTCTTCAGCGATTCGATGGCGGCAGCCATGGCCAGATAGGTCTTTCCCGTCCCTGCGGGTCCGACGGCAAAGACCATCGTGTTCTCACGGATCGCGGCGATGTACCGGCTCTGGCCGACCGTCTTCGGCCTCACCACCTTGCCACGTCCGACGGGGACTCCTTCGGTGAGTACTCCGGAGGGACTCGGGACGTCCTCTTCGACCATCTGAATGACCCGGCGGACACGGTCGGCGTCGAGAGACTGGCCCTCTTGGACCAGGATGAGAAGCTCCTCGAGGACGGTGCGCACCTCTTCCGCCTGATCGCCGGAGATCATGAACTCGTTCCCTCGGGCGATCACCTGGACGTCCGGATAGACGCTCTCGAGAGATCGCAGGTGCGCGTCTCGCTCACCCACCAGTTCGAGCATCAGGTGGTTCGACGGAACGCGAAGGCGCACACGAGCATCAGGAGCACTGAGCAGAGAATCCTCATTCAGAGGCATAGGCCACAAGAGTATAGGGGTCGGGGGGCCTGGAAGGGAACCTACGGTCGGTCGTCAGCCGGTCGTCAAAGCGTTCCCAACGAGAGCACACGACGTCAGCTACCGAAAACTGATGCCTGATGATCGTCTCACTCCCAGGTACGACGATCGTCGATGATGTCACCGCCAGGCAGGTCACCGACGACCCGTACATCGACGCGAAAACGCAACGAGGACCTGATCTTCTCCTTGACCGCCTCGGAGAGGGCCAGTTCGTCGATTCCTTCCTCCGGAACGATCTCGCAGCTCAACTCGTCACGATGCTCGACCCGATCGATCACGAACCTGAATGAGTCCAGGCCCGGAGTCTCCGCGAGCACGCGTTTGGCCTGGGCCGGATGCAGGAACATCCCCCGAACCTTCACCGCGTCACCGACACGACCCAACCATCCGGCGAGACGCGGTGTCGGACGTCGACAGGCGCAGGGCTCGACGATGAACCTCGAGAGGTCTCCAGTGCCGAATCGAACCAGCGGATAGTCCTCTTCGAAGAGGGTGACGACGACTTGCCCCTCTTCTCCATTCCAAAGCGGCTCGCCGCCGATGGGATCGCACACTTGTACGAGCGCGTCGTCCGGGACGTGGAGACCCTCGGCCCGTTCGCACTCGTAGCCGAGGTTTCCCGCCTCGGCCGTTCCGTACCCCTGCCGCACAGACGACACTCGTTCCTCCAGCCAGGACCGCAGAGAGGGCGGAAGCGGCTCGGCGGTGACGAAGGCGTGCTGGACCTGTAGATCGACACCGCTGTCCTCGGCTTTCTCGAGTAGCGCCTTGAGGTAGCTCGGAAGTCCTATGAACGCCGTGACCCCCACGTCGACGCATGCCTGCAACTGCAAGTCCATGTTTCCGACTCCCCCGGGCAGGACCGCACATCCCAGGGCGCGGGCTCCTTCTTCGAACATCGCACCTGCCGGAGACAGGTGGTAGCCGAACGCGTTGAACACGATGTCGTTGGACCCGAAACCGGCGGCACGAAGCGCCGGCGCCCACCGCCACGGGTCGGTCCGATCCAGTTCGGGCTCGTAGAGAGGTCCCGGCGACTGGAAGACGCGTCGCACGTCGGCGCCTTCGGCGAGCAGGCCTCCGAAGGGACGCTCCGTGATCTGCAGCTGCAGGAGGTCGTCCTTGGAGAGCACGGGGAGCCGGCTCAGGTCCCGAACGGTGAGCATCTCATCGGCCACGAGGCCTGCGCTCTCGAGCCGCCCGAGAAACGCGGTCGATTTCGCCGCAGCGGCTTCCACGAATGGACCGACCGCCTGATCGAAGCCGCGGCCGTATTCTTCAGGTGTCATCGCTTGTCTCCTCGTGCCTCAGAGCCAGCGCTTGCGCCGTTTGTAGTGCTTGACGTCGCGGTAGCTCTTGCGTTCACCCGACTCGCTGATTCCGAGGTAGAACTCCTGCACGTCGGGGTTCTCGGCCAATTCGCCCGCCGGCCCTTCGAGCACGATTCGGCCGTTCTCCATGATGTAGCCGTGATCGGCGATGTTCAGCGCCAGCTTGGCGTTCTGCTCGACGAGCAGGACGGTCGTCCCCAGATCTCGATGCAGCCTCTGGATGATGGCGAAGATCTCTCGCACGAGCATCGGAGCGAGCCCGAGCGACGGCTCGTCGAGCATGAGCAGCTTCGGTCGCTGCATCAGGGCACGCCCCATCGCGAGCATCTGCTGCTCACCTCCGGACAGGTAGCCGGCCACCTGGTTGGATCGCTCCTCGAGGTGTGGGAAGTACTCATACACCAGGCGGAACTCATGAGATACGTCGCCTTCTCGCCAGCGCGAATGTGCCGCGGCGATCAGGTTTTCGTGCACGGTCAGATGTTCGAAGACCCTCCTTCCCTCCATGACGAGCGAGATCCCCGACCGGACGATGTGAGCCGGATCCAGCTCGGTGATCTCCATGCCGTCGAAGCTGATGTGCCCTTCGCTGATCTCGCCGTCTTCGGACGGAAGCAAGCCCATGATCGCTTTGAGGGTCGTGGACTTGCCGGCTCCGTTCGCGCCGAGCAGAGCGATGAGATCACCACGTTTCACCTGCAGGGACAGGCCGCGCAACACGAGGATCACCTCGTCGTAGATCACCTCGACGTTGTTGACATCGAGAAGCACGCCGGTGGCAGGGGCGGTTTCAACCGCCCCTGCCGAATCGGGCATGCCCCTGGTCGTCACTACGGGGTCATCTCCGAAATGACACGCGTCCAGGTTCCGTTTTCCACCTTGTAGATACCGGCGCCCGCCATTCCCTTATGACTGGTCTTCGAGAACCCGATCGGGACGCTGACGCCTCCCGTGTCGAAGCCGGATATCGACTCGAGGGCACTCTTGATCGCCGGACCCGTCACGTCGTCACCAGAGTCGACGACGTCCTTGATGGCCTGGGCCATCACCGCCATCGTGTACCAACCCTGTGTGTAGTGCAGCCCCTCGTCCGTCAGGGTGTTGCCCTGCGACTTGAGGAACTCGCTCGGCGTCTTGAAACCGGGATCGTTCGACTGCACCGAGGCCCACGGCAGCACGCCCATGACGCCTTCTGCCGCGTCGCCGGCCAGGTTCACGAAGCCTTCGTCCGCACACCAGTTCAAGCAGATCATCGTGACATCGAGGCCCTGACCCTTGATGTCGCGGGCCAGCAGCGCCGCAGGACTCGAGACGTTCTGCACGATGATGTGCGTCACGCCCTGAGACTTCGCCTTCGTCAGCTCGGCGAGGTAGTCGGTGGCACCGCCAGGCATCGCATAGTCCGCGTATCCCATATCCAGTCCCTTGGACTGGATATACGCAGCACCGTCGGCAACCGGCGAGAGCCCGAACGGACTGTCATGGTGGAACACGGCGATCTCTGCACGACCGCTGTAGTTCTCACTGATCCATTTCAACGCGATCCTCATCTGATCGGAGTAACTCGTCGCCACAACGAAGTTGTACGGCGTGTCGGCCGGGTTCGTGAGCGCTTCAGAGTATGAAGCGGACATGAACGGGATCTGGTCCTCGGTGATCCGGGTCCTCAAAGCCTCCGTGTCACCGGTGCCCCAGCCCATGAACGCGACGATCCCCTCGGAGACATACTGCGAGTACAGCTGCTCTGCGGTGTCCACCTTGTACTGGTAGTCCTGCCACTTGAGGTCGATCTGGCGTCCATCGATCCCACCCTTTGCGTTCAACCAGTCGACGTAGCCGCGGACACCGTCGGCGTACGGTGTCCCCACGTCTCCGGTTGGCCCCGTCAGGTCGAAGATCGCGCCCACCTTGATCGGTTCGCTGCTACTCGAGCCGCCACCTCCACAGGCGGCTGCCACCAGGGCCAACATCAACCCCAAGGCAAGATAGATTGTGGTTCTCTTCATGGCCTTCCTCCTCTCAATATCTGAATGGCCACAGTCGGAAGTAGTCACGGATGCGTTCCCATATCCGGGCGAGCCCACGAGGCTCGAAGATCAGGAACAGAATGATGACGAGCCCGAATACGCCGAGCTGAATCGCGGGAAGCTGTTGGGACAGGCCGGGGAGTACGCCTTGGATGGACTGACCTGCGCGCTGGATCAGTGCGGGGATCACCGTCATGAATCCGGCCCCGTAGATGGCCCCGGCGACGCTGCCGAGCCCACCGACGATGATCATCGCCAAGTAGGTGATCGATACGTCGAAGGTGAAGCGCTCCCATGTGACGATGCTGCGATAGGAAGCGAGCAGAGCCCCGGCAAGACCGACGAAGCCCGAAGAGATCGCGAAGGACCACAGCTTGTACTTCCAGACGGTGACTCCGATCACGTCCGCGGCGATGTCCTGGTCTCGAATGGCCACGAAAGACCTGCCGAGACCGGTCCGAAACAGATTGAGCGCCGCGAGCGTCGCGAGGACGACGAGCGCGAGGATGATCCAATACCAGATGAACTCGGACCTGATCTCTGTTTCAAAGACGACAGGCCGGGGAACCACGAGCGATTCGACGCCACCGGTGACCACATCCCACGTTCGAACGATGTAGATGATGATCACTTGCGCGGCCAAAGTGGCGATCGCCAGGTAGAGCCCTTTGAGGCGAACTGCCGGAATGCCGATCACCGTTCCAACGGCCGCGGTGACGAGCACCGCGACAGCAATCCCCAACGGCGTCGGCCAATGCAGCCGAGCGATCAGAATGCCCGACGTATACGCGCCGACGGCGAGGAACCCTCCCTGCCCGAGACTGATCAAACCGGTGAAACCGGTCAGGATGTTCAGCCCGATGGCACCGATTGCGGCGATGCCCACCATGTTGAGGATCGTGAGCCAGTAGGAAGAGGCAACGAACGGAACGACGCCGAGGAACGCAATGAGCACCAACAGCCGAACCCAGTCTGCCCTGGTCTGACGAAGCGCAAGATCCTGACTGTATTTGGTGTGGTAGATGCCCGTTGCGATCGCCATCGCCTACACCCTCTCGATCCGCACTTCGCCGAATATCCCGTACGGCTTGATGAACAGCACCAGGACGAGCACCAGGTATGGGACGACCTCGCCAAGTCCGGCGCTCACGTAGCCGGCAATGTACTGACGAGTCAGTCCGATGATCAGCCCCCCGATGAGGGCGCCCGCGATCGAATCCAGACCCCCGACGATCACGACCGCGAAGACCAGCAATCCGAACGCCGCCACACCGATGGAGACGCCGATCATGATCGCCACGAGAACACCGCCGAAGACCGCGCTGACAGCAGCCAATGCCCATGACAACGCGAAGATCCTACGGACACTGATTCCCATCACCATGGCAGCCTGCTGATCGTCCGCCACCGCCCGCATCGCCACACCGAAATGGGACTTGTGGAAGAAGATTGCGAAGGCCGCCAACGCGACAAGGGCGATACCGATTGCCCACAGCCGGCTCTGCGGAAGCGGCGCGCCGAAGAGGACGACAGGAGTGTCCGGAATGATCGTTGGCATCCTGCGCAGGTTGGTCCCCCAGATCCCCTGGACGAGCGACCTGAGCACCGCGGAGAGACCGATGGTGACCATGATCACGGCAATCGCGGACTCCCCGACCAACGGCCGAAGCACGGATCGTTCGATGGCCACTCCCATACCGACCGCGATGACGACTCCCAAGAGGATTGCCAGAGGCCACGGCAACCCGAGCGTCACCATTCCGGCCCAGACCACGTAGGCGCCGACCAGCAGGAACTCTCCCTGTGCGAAGTTGATGACGCCGGTCGCCTTGAAGATCAGGACGAATCCCAGCGCCGCAAGGGCGAGGATCGCCCCGCTTGCCAGACCGTTGATCGTCAGCTGAATGAAGGTACTCATCGCCCGGTGCTCCATGCGAAGCGACGGCGTTTGCCGGAGGGCGTGAACGTCTCCATGTCGAAGATCCTCAGACCGACCTCACGGTCGATCGTCGTGCCGTCCTGATAGGTGATCGTGCTGGTGATCGTAACTTCATCCTTCTCGGGCGTGTAGAGCGCCTCGATGAGGTCCGCGTACCGCGTCGCGATCGTTCCACGGCGGACCTTGCGGGTCCGGGTGATCTCGTCATCGTCCGGATCGAACTGCTTGTGCAAGATGAGGAAGCGCTGCACGCGAGCGCTGGCCGGCAGGTCCTGATTCGCCTTGGCGACGTCCTCTGCGACCAGCGTGTACACCTCATCCATCTGCGACAGGTCCGTGTAGGTCGTATATGCCAGGTGCTCTCGCTCCGCCCATGCCCCTACCGTCTGACCATCGATGGTGACGATGGCCGCGATATATGGGTGGTCTCCGCCGAAGGTCACCGCCTCTTCGACGAACTGTGAGAACTTCAGCTTGTTCTCGATGAATGCGGGCGAGAACGCCGTGCCGTCAGGAAGGTGCATGACGTCTTTCGCCCGGTCGATGACAACCAGTTGTCCCTCCTCGTCGATGAAACCGGCGTCACCCGTGTGCAGCCACCCGTCTGCTCCGAGGGCGCCCTCAGTCGCTTCCGGGTTACGGTAGTAGCCCTGGAACACCGCCGGAGAGCGCAACAGGATCTCCCCATCGTCTGCAATGCGCATCTCCGTGCCGGAAATCGGGGTGCCCACCGTGTTGAACTTGATGTCTCCATCCCGGTGAACGACGGCAATACCACAGATCTCCGTCTGCCCGTAGATCTGTTTGAGGTTGACTCCGATGGAGTGGAAGAAACGGAACACGTCGGGTCCAAGCGGTGCACCTCCCGTGTACGCGCGTCTGATGCGAGTGAGACCGAGTTGGTCGCGCACGGGCCTCAGCGCGACGACGTCCGCGACCGCCAGCCGGAACCGTAGACCCAACGGAAGCTGCTTCCCTCGCACGAGGAGTTCCGCTGCCTCCTCCCCGACATCGAATCCCCACGAGAAGATACTCTTCTTGAGCCGGCCGGCTTCGCCGATGCGAACCTGTACGGTCGACAGCATCGATTCCCAGATGCGCGGCGGCGCAAACATGACGTGCGGGCCGATCTCACGCATATCGGACTGGACCGTTGCGGCCTCTTCGGGAAAGCTGATCGTGAACCCGGCCTGGAATCCACAGGCCAACGCCATCATCTGCTCCCCCACCCACGCAAACGGAAGGAAACTCACGAAGCGATCCTCCCCATCGAGCGGGTCCACCTCCATGAGGTTTCGCCCCATCGAAAGGAGGTTGCGATGGCTCAGCATCGCCAGCTTGGGCAGACCGGTGGTGCCGCTGGTCGTACACAGCACGGCCGTGTCCTCGCCCGAGCCCAAGTCGATCTGCTCGTCGATCCAGCCCGGATGCTCGGCCTCGAACGCCCGCCCGAGTCGTTCGACCTCGGTGAACTCGATCAGCTTGGGATCGTCATAGAGTTCGAGGCCCTGCGGATCGTAATAGATGATCTTCTCGATCGTCGACGGCAGATCGATCAGCTTGTCGACCTGCTCCTGGTCTTCGGCAACGATCACCCTGATCCCGGCATGCGTGAGGATGTGAACGATCTCCTCCCCGATGGAGGTCGGATAGATCCCCACCGACATTCCCCCAAGCGACTGGACGGCGAGTTCGGCTATCAACCATTCCGGACGGTTGTCGCCGAGTATGGCGATCACCTCTCCTCGACCCACCCCCATCGTCGAGAGGCCCTGCGCAAAGACGCGAACCCGGTCGTTGAACTCCACCCAATTCAGCGCCTGCCAGATTCCGTATCGTTTCTCCTGCAAGGCGGTCTGGTTCCCTTTGGTCGCCGCCATGTTCCGAAGCACCTTGGGAAACGTGTCCGGCATCAACTCTGATCCTCCCCGAGGTACGCCTCGATCACCGCCGGATTCTTCGACACTTCCGCCGGAGATCCTGAGGCCACGAGCTGGCCGAAGTCGAGAATACTGACCGAGTCCGAGATGTCCATGACGACGCCCATGTCGTGCTCGATGAGAATCGTGCTGATGCCCGCAAGCTGATTCACATCGAGGATGTACCGGGCCATGTCCTCCTTCTCTTCGGCGTTCATGCCGGCCATCGGCTCGTCCAGCAACAGGAGCGCAGGCTGCATGGCCAACGCACGCCCCAGCTCGACACGTTTCTGGAAGCCGTAGGCAAGAGAGCCGACAGCCTGGGATCGCACCGATTGGATCTCGAGGAGATCGATGACCTCCTCGACGAGCTCTCTGTGCTCGATCTCCTGCCGCCGGGCAGGTCCGACGAACACCATGGAACGCCAGACGCGATGACGCATGCGCACGTGGCGCCCGAGCATGAGGTTCTCGAGCACCGTCATGTGCTGAAAGAGCTCGATGTTCTGGAAGGTACGTGCGACACCCCAGCGTGCCGTCGCGCTCGGAGCGGCTTTGGTCAGCTCGTGCGATGTTTCGCCGTCGTAGAGGGTGATACTCCCGCTCTGCGGGCGATACAGGCCACTGATGCAATTCAGAAGCGAGGTCTTGCCTGCACCGTTGGGTCCGATGATGGCGTGAATCTCTCCCTGACGGATGCTGTCCGAGACGCCGCGCAAGGCCTGCACACCACCAAAAGCAAGGCTCACGTCGTCGATCTCGAGCTGCAGCGTTCCCGGTGAGAGTCGGCTGCCATTCAGGGTGAATCGGTACGCTCTCGACATAACAGTGCTGGAAAGCGTACCAAGGCGACTGCCCCCGATGTCGGGGGAACCGCAAAAAAGAGGGATCTCCTGTCGCTTTCGGGGGTGATGGGGCGGCCTGCCATGGAAGTGTGGGAACGATGCCGGCCCGGTCGGGCATGATCATGGTGATGGGCCCTTCTCGATAGTGGAAACCGTGCGCGTCGATGCGGATACGACCGATGGCGGCTTCGAACGATTGACGGTAGTGACGGATGGTTCGCGCAAGTTTGACGAATGGCGCCGGCTTCGGCCCAGGCGAGTCACCGGTCGAAGGCGAAGGAGGCGCCGACGAATCCGTTCGACAGGCCTGCCCGTCCCAGCGCCTCGGTGGCGACGCCCACACCCCGCACCGTCCGACAGACCCGGCAATTCAGTAACGTCTTGACGCGCACGTCATGCCCCCTCTACGCCACCGGCATCACAGCAGGAAACAGAGACAAGACACCGCGTACCCTCACGGAACAACCCCTCACCCACCCACGAAAACGTCAGCCGAGCCGAAAAAGGTCGATACCCGAAGAGAGTACCCGGGACCTCGTACGAGGTACCAGGACGTGGAACCGCTCAGGGTTGCGGCTCGGCCCATCCGCCCATGAGGTGAAAGTGCAGATGGAAGATCGTCTGGCCGGCTGCGGGCCCCACATTCGTGACGACACGCCATCCTCGATCGAGGCCCCTGTCACGGGCGATCGCCGCCGCCGCGCCGAATATCTCCACCAGCAGGCCTCCTTCGGCACTCGTGATCTCCGCCACAGAATCGGCAACATGCATCTTCGGGATGATCAGAACGTGCGTCGGAGCCACCGGGTTGATGTCGTCGAAAGCGAGAACACGCTCGGTCTCCGCGACGACATCCGCAGGGATCGAGCCTTCAACGATCTTGCAGAAGAGGCAGTCTTTCAACGAGCACTCCTTCCAGGTAGTCCTTCTCGGTCGAGGCTACCAACACGTTCACGACACGACCGACGAGGCTCGCAGCACCTGGGAACGTCACTCGCGCGTATGTGTCCGTGTACCCGCTCAAACCGCCATTTCCGGTCGTTGCCTTCGGCGCGGCCCTTTCGACGAGCACTTGCACCATCTGGCCTTGGTGACCCGCGAGCCAACGCCCTCGAATGCCGTCACCGAGCGCCCGCAAGGTGCAGGATCGCTCTCGCTTGATCGAAGCGTCGATCTGGTGGGGATCGTCCGCTGCAGGTGTCCCCTCTCTCGGTGAGAAGCGGAACACGTGCAGTTTCTCGAACCCCACGGCTTCGACGACCTGGACGGTCCTGGAGAAGGCCGCATCATCCTCGCCCGGAAACCCGACCATCACGTCGGTGGTGAGCGCCACACCCTGGATTCGGGAACGCGCCGTTTCCACAACCTCCAGAAAACGATCCAGCGTTCCTGGCCGCCGCATCATCTGCCACACGTTTGGATCCCCCGTCTGCAGGGGAATATGGAGGTGCCGGCAAAGCTTCGGCTCCGCGGCGATCAGGTCGAGGAGGGCATCGTCCACTTGTGACGCCTCGATCGAGGAGAGGCGAATCCGCTCCAGTCCGGCAAGTGCGGCGAGGTCACCGAGGAGCGGGACCAACGCGCCCGGCCTGTCGATGTCGTACCCGTACTTGCCCAGATGCACGCCCGTCAAAGTCAGCTCACGAACTCCCAGGTCCACCAGCCTGCGGGCCCGTGACAAAATTCCGTCGCCGTCCGTGCTGTGCAGCGTCCCCCTTGTCCGGGGAACGATGCAGAAGGTGCAGTGTTCATCGCATCCCGTTTGGACCTTGAGGTTCCTGCGTGGACTCGGAAAGAGGACCGGGACAGGCGCGCCGGCACCGATGTACTCGGCGACACGACCCGCCAGGCCGTCTTTGATCGGCAACACCGCATCTACGCCCTCCATGGCGGCAACGTCCTCCGATCGGGCGACCGCGTAGCAACCGGTGACGACCACGGTGGCATCCGGGAACTCTCGGACCGAACGTCGGATCAGTTTGCGAGACGCCGACGACGCCTCCGAGGTGACCGTGCACGTGTTGACCACGACGACATCCGGCGCCGAGCCACCGGGGCCTATCCCACAATCGGCCAGAGCAAGAAGGATCTCGTCACTCTCGGCCTGGTTGAGTCGGCACCCGAGCGTCCGGAGCACGCCAGTTCGTCCCATGAGCTGGTGAGGGTACTCACGTCGCGAGCACAGACCGTACCCAGCACTTCGTACCGCTACCTCATCGGCGAACCCAGGGCTCGCAGATACCCACAGGGTATCCCTGAGCCCAGGGTTCAGGGATCTTAGGCGGAATCTCCCAACCCGAGCTCGGCAAGGACGTGTGTGACCCCGTCTTCGGTCTCTTCGAGAAGCCCGGCGAGGATCTGGAGATCGCTGCGACGCAGCGTCAAGACCCGTCCATTGAAGTCCTGGCGCATCAACTGGATGGCGCGAAGGAAACGCTCGACGGTGTCTCCGGTCCGCCCATCTGAGCGCTCGACCTTCTCCAGGTCGATCGTGATGCCCCCACTGCTCCACGATGTCGCTCCGGTTCGCTCGGCCTCCGGCAGAAGTTGTTCGATGGGGACGCCGTAGACAGCTGCCAATCTGTGCATACGCGGAAGTGACAGACTCCGTTCCCCGCGCTCATAGGCGCCGAGAACAGAAGCCTTGAACTCGAATGTGGACATCTCTTCGACGTCCTGAAGGGAGAGTCGTTTCTGGCGCCGAATCGCCCTCAGCCTTCGACCAACAGACTGATTGTACGTCGCCTCCATCATCAGCCAGACTCCCTCCGAGCACACCCCCGAAGTGTCACTCACAGTGACACTCTACCTGGCGACGGCGCTCTTGTCACCCCTCTGCGTGGTGTTTCCTCGGAGAAGCGCTGCACCGACGACAGCCGCCGTCTCAACTCTCAGAATCCGGCTACCGAGACTGACCGGCGAGCCGGGAACCTCTCCGGCGGCGAATCCCCCTTCGGGCCCGATCAACAGGGTCACATCGCCCTGCGCAAGCGAGATCGGTGCACCGCCGAGATCTGCCACGAGGAGTCTGCCCTCCAGATCCTCGACGTCGACGAGACCGTCCTGAATCTCCATCAGCCACGCTCCCCTGCTCTGTTCGAGAGCGGACCGAGCCCATGTGCGAACCTTGTCTGCTCTGGGTGCTGGGATGTTCCCGTGCACCGTGCGAAGCCAGACCAGTCGCTCGATACCCAGCTCGCCGAGTTTCTCGACCAGGAATCTCGTCCGCCCGCTCGAACGCGGCGGTGCAACGGCGATGGTGATAGAGGCAACCGGAGGGGCGACAGAGACCTCTTCGCCTCTGTGCACCGTCCCGTTCGAGAGTGTCCCTTCACCGGTCCTTCCCCTGCCGTCCGTATAGGAGACCCCTTGCCCCATCGGTGATCCGCAACACGTCGTACAGATGGTGCCGTGCCGCTTCGGACACCGAAACCGTCGGACCGTCCCACGGCGGCTCCAAGCACAGGTGCGGCACGTGTCGCATCACCAAAAGCGTCGCTTGGCGCGGACCGCATCCCCGCGAAGCTCTCCGAACTCCCGCAGCACCCGCTCTTCCTCCTTGGAGAGACGCTCCGGGACGACGACCTCGACCACGACGTTGAGGGTGCCCCGACCCCGCCTCCCCAACCGGCCCATCCCTTCACCGGGAATCGGGATCGTCTGGCCTGGCTGCGTTCCAGGCGGAATCCTCAGGTTCATCGATCCACCTTCGATCAGCGGGACCGACACCTCGGTGCCGAGCGCTGCCTGCGCGATGTCGATGGGAACGGTGCAGGTGAGATCGTCGCCCTCCCTGACGAATCTTGGGTCGGGCTGGACCCGGATCTCAACATAGAGGTCACCCGCCGGGGCGCCACGAGGAGCAGCTTCCCCGCGCCCCGCCAGCCTCAATCGAGTTCCGGTCGACACGCCCTGGGGAATCTCGACACTCACGGTCCGTTCCTCCCGCACGACCCCTCGACCACCGCACACATCACACGGCTCGGCCACGATGCGACCGCTGCCCTGGCAGAGGTTGCAGGTCGTCAGGGTCATCATCTGACCGAAGATGGAGCGTCTCGCAACCTGCATCGAACCTGTCCCGCCGCATCGGGAACACGTCTTCACCAACGATCCGGGAGCAGCACCGGACCCGGCGCACTGCCGGCACGTCGACAATGCGCGAAACTTCAGCTCCGACGTCGTCCCGAAGGCGGCATCAGCCAGGCCGATGCGCACCTCGACGGCGACGTCCCTGCCTCGAGCAGGCCTGCGTTGTCCTCCGAAGCCGAAAGGGCCGCCGGTCCCGAAAACCGATCGGAGCAGATCATCGAACCCTCCCACCAGCAAGTCGCCGAGGTCGATCGTTTCTCCGCGGTCGAACGCCCGGCGCCGATCCGGATCGGACAGCACCTCGTACGCCTCGGCCACCTCCCGAAAACGGGCGTCGGCGCTCGGATCGCCCGGATTGGCGTCGGGATGCGTCTCTCGAGCGAGGCGACGGAATGCTCTCTTGATCTCGTCCTGGTCGGCGTCCTGGGAGACGCCCAGGATGGAGTAGTAGTCCTTGCGCATGGAATCTCAGTGCTGTGGTCTGCTTCCGTTCACGAGGAGCCCAAACTCTCCTCGATGGTCTCGCCGACTTCTTCCACGGCGGAGATCGCGCGACGGTAGTCCATGCGCATCGGTCCGAGAACTCCGACACTGCCCTCACCGGATTCACCGAGCTTGAATGTCGTCGAGACCACGGAGAGGTTCAGGTCATCGCCGATGTCGAGCTCATCACCGATCTGGATGCCGGTGCCTCCCTTCGACAAGATCGAGAGCACCATCGCTTCACGCTCGAGCAGTTCGAGGATGCTGCGAACAGCTGCCAGGTCCTCCCAGATATTCGTCATCTGCGCGGTTCCGGAGACATAGACTTCTCTCGATCCGCGCTCGATCCTTCCGACGGCACCCATCACCTCGCGGACCACCATCGCGACGGTGCTTGGCAGGCTCAGCGACTGCTCCACACCTTCCGCGAGTGCCTCGTCGATAGATTCGCGCTCGAACATCTCACCCAGCGCCCGCTCGGCTGCAGTCACCTCACGCGGATCGACAGGCTTCTCGAGCCTGATCAATTCCTGGGTCACGCGGCCTCTATTGGAAACGAGCACGAGCAGCAACACCTGAGAAGCGAGCGACACGACATGAACGCCGCGCACGCGCTCCATGGCGACACCTGGACCGGCCACGATCGCCGGGTAGTGGGTGATGTCGCTCAGAAGTTCCGTCGTGGACTTGAGCAGATCCGAGAGACCCTGATGAAACGATGAGAAGAAGGACTGGATCCTCACGCGAGTCTGAGAACGAAGGCGTGCGGGCATGCAGTGATCCACGTAGTACCGGTACCCCTTGCCGGTCGGGGCGCGTCCTGCAGACGTGTGCGGCTGAACGACGAAGCCCTCGGTTTCAAGCGCGGACAGATCATTGCGAATCGTCGCAGAAGAGACGTTCAAACCGGACAGGTCGAGCACGGTCTTCGATGAGACCGGTTCACCGGTGCGAATGTACTCCTCGACGAGCGCCCGCAACACCTGGGATTTTCGCTCGCTGAGCATGCCCCAACGTTAGCAGTCGTGCCTAGAGAGTGCTAAGACCGCTCTGCTCACCTCATCGGTCAGCAGGGGGCGAAGAACACGAATCCGGCTCCCCTGCCGCTCGATCACACCGGCGCGCTCCAAGCGAGTCCCCCACGCGGATTCGAGGAGGCGAATACCGCCATCGCCGGCTTCGACCCCGGCGGCTCTCCGAAGTCCAAGGAGGAGGCGTTCCTGTTCACGTCCCCAGGGATCGAGCCGTTCGACGCCCTGCACAGGACGGATACCGGCTTCGACCCGGTCCAGATACGCGTCGATCCGACGAACGTTGCGAACACGCTCACCGTTGCGATGGCCATGGGCACCGGCTCCAAAAGCCAAGTAGTCGCCTTGCGCCCAGGTCACCAGGTTGTAGACACACGTGTGCCCCGGCCGGGCATGGTTGGAGACCTCGTAGCGCACCAGCCCCGCCGCTGCAGCCGCTTCCTCGACCGCTTCATACTGGTCGGCCTGCATGTCTGCGTCAGGCGCCGGGTCGCCGGCTGCGACGGCCCGGCTGAGGGCCGTCCCTCGCTCAACGGTCAGTGCATACGCCGACAAGTGGTCGGGAGCCGACGCGAGCGCCCGTGCAACCCCGGCGGCCCAGTCGGCCTCGCTCTCACCGGGCGTCCCGAAAATGAGGTCGACGTTCACCGAAAATCCCGCCAGCCGGGCGCCGCCCACCGCCGCCTCCGCCTGTTCGGGGGTGTGCCTCCGGCCCAAGGCCTTCAACACCTCGCCGTCAAAGCTCTGGACACCGATCGAGACTCGCGTGAATCCGGCTTCGCGAAGACCGGCACCCACCGCCGGGGTCCAGTCTTCGGGATTCACCTCGAGGCTGACCTCGGCTCCCGAAGCGATGCCGAATCGCCGCTTCAGCGCATCGACGATGCGTGCGAGGAGCGCAGGCGCCACACGTGACGGGGTCCCGCCACCGACATAGATCGCATCGAGTTGCCTCCACGCCGGTTCCCTCTCGATCTCGGCGATGACGGCCAGGACGTAACGCTCGACCAGATCCTCCCGGCCGGCGACCACGTTGAAATCGCAGTAGGAGCAAAGACGGGCACAAAACGGGATATGCACATACGCAGCCGCGAGCGAGGATGCGGCATCGGCGAGCCCGGTGGAATCTGGGCGTAGCGACTCGTCAGTCGTCATCGTCGAGCCGCAGGGCCGAGATGAACGCCTCCGGGGGAACTTCGACACTGCCGACCATCTTCAGCCGCTTCTTGCCTTCCTTCTGGCGCTCGAGGAGTTTCCTCTTGCGGGTGACATCCCCGCCGTAGCACTTGGCGATCACGTCCTTGCGCTTCGCTTTCACGGTCTCGCGAGCGATGATCCTGCTTCCGATGGCAGCCTGAATCGGAACGTCGAAGAGCTGCCGTGGGATCAGCGCACGGAGCCGGGCAACCATCCTGCGTCCATAACGGTACCCCTCGTCCTTGTGGACGATGGCCGAAAACGCGTCGACCTGCTGACCGTTGAGGAGAATATCGACCTTGACGAGCGCGGCGGTGCGGTATCCGGCCGGTTCGTAGTCGAGAGTTGCATACCCCCGGGTGCGCGACTTCAGCGCATCGAAGAAATCGAACACGACCTCCGCAAGTGGGATCTCGTAGGTGAGTTCGACTCGCTCCGGGGTGAGATAGTGCATGTGCTGCATGGTTCCCCTGCGACTCTGCGCGAGGTCCATGATCGTACCGACATACTCGGTGGGACCCACGACCAGGGCCTTGATCACCGGCTCGTCGAGGTGATCGATATGCGCCGGATCGGGCAGGTCGGCCGGAGATCGGATCTCGACCGCGGAGCCGTCGGTGAGGTGAACCCGATAGGCGACCGATGGAGACGTCGCCACGAGGTCGAGCCCGTATTCACGCTCGAGGCGTTCCCGAACGATTTCCATGTGGAGCAATCCGAGGAACCCGCAGCGGAAGCCGAACCCCAGCGCCCTCGAGGTCTCCGGTTCATACACCAATGCGGCGTCGTTCAGGCGCAGCTTGTCGAGGGCCTCACGGAGATGTTCGAAGTCTTCTCCGTCGGAAGGGAACAAGCCGGAGAACACCATCGGTTTGGGTTCCGCATAGCCGGGGAGCGGCTCGACCCTCTCGTCCGTAGTCACCGTGTCACCGACCCGGATGCGGCCGATGTCCTTGACGCCCGTGATCAGGTACCCGACCTCGCCGGCGTGCAGTTCGGACACCGGTTCGGCCCGCGGTGTGAGGACACCGACTTCCGCGGCAGGGTGACGTTCGTGAGTCGCGGTGAACATGACGCTCTCGCCCTCGCTCAGCTCCCCGTCGACGACCCGGATGTAACAGACGACGCCCCGATACGCGTCGTAGTAGGAATCGAATACCAGTGCCCGCAGTGGAGCGTTCGCGTCGCCCGCCGGCGGCGGTATCTCCTCCACGATCCTCTCCAGGAGTTCATCGATGCCCTCACCGGTCTTGGATGAGACCCGCAGGATGTGAGCCGGATCGACTCCCAACAGCGAGACGATCTCTCCCGCCACCCGATCCGGATCCGCGGCAGGCAGATCGATCTTGTTGATGACAGGGATGATCTCGATGCCTGCGTCGATGGCCAGGTAGGCGTTGGCGAGCGTCTGCGCCTGCACTCCCTGGGCAGCGTCGACGAGCAGCACGGCTCCCTCACACGCCGCCAACGAACGGGAGACCTCGTAGTTGAAATCGACGTGACCCGGGGTATCGATCAGATTCAGCGTATAGGTCTGGCCGTTCGGATGCTCGTATCGAAGCCGGACCGCCTGGGCCTTGATCGTGATCCCACGTTCTCGCTCCAAGTCCATCGAGTCGAGCACCTGGTCCCGCATGTCACGCGCGCTCAACGCCCCCGTTCGTTCGAGAAAACGATCGGCGAGCGTCGACTTGCCATGGTCGATGTGCGCGATGATGCTGAAGTTGCGAATCACGAGAACGCTGCATTGTACCGGTGCACCTGCGCTGCTAGGCTCCCCTGGCTCGACGGAGCAGCTCTGCCCGTCACTGTCCTCGACACGAAGATTCACGCATGGCCAACATCAAATCGCAGATGAAACGAAACCGTCAGAACGAGAAGCGTCGCGTTGCCAACAAGGCGTTGCGTTCCGAGCTGAAGACTCGTGCAAAGCTGGCGGAAGCCGCAGCCGCAGCCGGTGACGCGGCGACTGCCGAAGAGGCGCTTCACAACGCCCAGAAGCGTATCGACATGGCTGCGGCAAAGGGCCTGATTCACAAGAACACGGCCGCTCGCAGAAAGTCGCGACTCGTCAAGCGAGTCAGAAGCAGACTGCAGGGCTGACGCAGGGCTCGCAGGCCCGCCTCGCTCGCCGTATCCGGTACCCGGTACTTCGTACCGCAACGCCGTATCGATGCATGATCGCGAAGCGCGTGTGACGGCTCAGGGAGATAGGGCACGGTCGCGCATCGTGCGAGCTCTCGATCAAGCGCTGCGCGATCCTCCATACCAACGGCAGAGTGCAACGGTCAGCCGTTCCAACGTGAGCTCGTGTATCTCCGACGGACTCGATTTCAGGATCCTGTCCGTCCGTGCAAGCGCACCGAGAGCCCGCTGCAAAGCCGAATCAGAGGTCTTCGAACGGCCCTGCCAGGCCTTTCTGACCGGGAACGATGACGACGGCTGGCCGAGCCAATCCGCAAGTGTCTCGAGGTTCGGCGCGGATGCAGCCATGGCACGACGACGGAGGTCATTCTCGAGAAAACCGAGGAGCTGCAGCGGATGCCCGTGCACGAGGAAGTCGGACAGCCGACGCAATGCCTGACCGACGTCTCCCGCGGAGACGGCATCGGCGTAGTGCCAGATCGGCTCGTCCGGACGGTTGGCGAACCTGACGTTCACCTCGTCGATGGTGACCTCTTCCAGACCGGTGAGCTGATCGAGTGCCTGAGCCATGGCGGCCACATCGGAGCCGAATTTCCTGAGCAGCGCCGCCACCGCATCGGGACGGACCCGCAGGTTTCGGTTCTTGATCTGGGCAAAAAGCCAGTCGTTCGCATCCTGTTCCCGAATCTTCTTGACGGTGATGACCTCACCGACGGCCTTCACCTTCTTGGCCAATGAACTCGGGAGGCTTCCTGCTGTCACGAAGACAACGAACACTGCCTCGGGATCCATCCGGTCCAGCAACTCGACGACGACGTCGGCCTCCATCTTCTGCAGAGACTGAGCGTCGACGACTTCGACTCCGAGTCGATCGCCGAACAACGATCCGGACTGCAACGCCGGGACGAGCGGCTCGACTCCGGAACGGAGCACTCCCCCCTCTCCGACTTCTTCGGCGCCTCGCGCCGGCACATCGATACGAACGGTCTCGGAGGCACCGGCCTGCTCGAGGAGGCGACGGGAGCGTTCGAGCATCTGTTGCCGCTCGCCGGGTGCAGCGCCGGAGGGCCCTTGCACGGCGAAGATCGCCTTCACGACCCGTCTCTTCCGAAAAGGCGTACGAGGTCACACGCGTGCTCGACATCGTGCACACGAATGATGTCGGCTCCGTACTCGAGTGCGAGCGTCGTATACGCCATCACTCTCGCCAGTTCGCGTTTGCGCGGCACGGGGATCAACACCGGATACCCGAGCTTGCGAATCACGTCCAGGTGCCGGATGACCCGCAGTTGCTGACGCGTGTACTCCTCGTAGTCACTCCGATAGTTGATGGACAGGCCAGGATCAAGGATCAGATCGGTGACCCCAAGCGCTTGCAGACCGTCGACGCGGGGGGCAAACCGTTCGGCCACCTGAGCCGCCTTGTCCTGGACGAACTCGAGGTCGCCGACCGAGACGGGGTCCTCGCCTTCTACATACGTGACGACTGCAGGCACCGAGGCCGTCCGAACAACCTCGATCATGGCTTCGTTCCTCATGCCCCCCGTGTCATTGACGATCGCCGCGCCGGCCTCGATGGCCCTGCGGGCGACCTCGGGCTTCCAAGTGTCCACGGAAACGACGAATCCGTCGGCCGCGAGAAGATCGAGTGCCGGCAGAAGGCGTTCGAGCTCCTCTTCCGGCAACAGTTCCTCATTGTCGAAGTGAGAGGACTGGCCTCCCAGATCGATGATCGACGCACCTTGGTCCCGGTACCGGCAGGCCATCGCCAGCGCCTCCTGCGGCGAGTCGGCCACCGTCTGGCGGTTGTTGGACTCGGGTGAGAGGTTGATGACACCCATGACGTAGGTCCGATCTCCGGTGAAGTCGAAGCCCCGACCCCCGGCCTCAAAGCTGAAGGCGCTCACGAGACGCAGCGTAGCGCAGGTCGGCCGGCAGCCGGCAAAGCGACCTCGCCTGGACACCACCGCGTCAACTACTGAAAACTGATGACCGACAGCTGCCCGGTGGCCACTGGTCTACGGTCCGACGAGCAGCGAACCCGTCAGTTCGTGAGTCCCGGGATCGAGACGGAACGCCACCGTGTCGGTTCCCGTCTCCGCAGGGTCGATACGGCCGATCGCCACCGGAATCACCGTACGATTCAACGACAGATCAACCGTGCCCTGCCACGGATACGCCGAGTTGTTCGTGACCAGAACCGTCAGGTCGAGTCGACCATCCGGTTTGGCCCGGGCCCTCAGGTCCACCGCCAGGCCGCCACAAAGGCCGGAATCTCCCCCGGCCTGCCCCGTCGCCGAACTGGTGACGACGGCACTGCCATCTTCGGCAACGACAACGCTGAAAGGTGCCGCCACGTTCTCCTCACAGGTCAGCACGTGGGTGAGACCGCGAAGTGATGACGTGGCAATCGGAATCAGAAAGATCCCGAGGATCAACACGATCGCAACCCGCGACTTGAGGATCGATGGCATGTCGTCAGTGTAAGACGTGTCGGCCATCGGCACCCGGCTGTCGGCTTCCGCCAGGAAGCGCTCCCTCCACCGGCCGAGGCCGATGGCTGAACGCCGGGAACGAACCGGTGGGAACCAGTGCCTCGACACAACCCGGCAGGTACTTCTTCGTTGTGCGGTCTTGCGAGCAACGAGACTCGGCATCCACACCACGGACGGTGCCTACCGGGAACTACCATCCGAGCCGTGACGAACATTCCTTATCGACGAGTACGCATCCTTCTCACCGGTGTGGGGCTGATCGTGCTCAGCCTCGTCGCCTTGATCATGTACGTGCGCAGCGTCGATCCCATCGAAGTGGTCGGAACCCTGCTCTTCATCCCGGTCTTCCTCGGATTGATGTTCTGGGGCCTTCGCGGTGGCGTGATCGTCGGGTTGGTCGCCGCCGTCTCCTACGCTGCCATTCGGTCTCCTGCGATCGCAGCCGTCGGCGCCGGTCGATTCACCGGGCTGATCCTCGGCAGAGCGGCCGGATATCTGGCATTCGGGGCAATCGGTGGCTGGGCGGCGGATCAGCTGCGTGCTTCGATCGACAAGCTCGGTCTGTACGACCAGGTCGACGATGCGACGGGCCTGCTGAACGCCAGGGCGGTCCTACAGACGATCGACATGGAACGCAGCCGCGCCCGGCGGTACGAAAAGGTCTTCTCGGTCGTACTCGTCGAAATCCCCACATCGGTGTTCGAGGGGTTGCGACGGCGCAGGCGTGGCACCGTACTCAAGGAGATCGGCCGTGATCTGGCGGCGAGCATACGAGCTGCCGATCGCTGCGGGCATGCGCTGGAAGCAGACCGGCACTTGATCACCGTCGTCCTCCCGGAGACGGGCCGTCAGGGAGCCCGGAGCTTCCTGGACACGCTCCAGATCCGCCTCGCAGAAGGTTTGCGGAATCGCGGCGCCTCCCCTGATCGGATCGTCGGGAGTTCCGTCACATTCCCGGATGACGCCGTCGACGAGATCGAGGTGCGCCTGCGAGCGATCGCGCAGCAAGAGTTCCCCGACTGATCGTTCACCGGAAGGGAACGACGATATCGCCTTCTTCGTCGGTGCGTCGCACGACGATGCCGGCGGACTCGAGGGCCGTGATGACCTCGAGAGACGGATGTCCGAACGTGTTCTGCCCGACGCTGATGATCGCCTGGGTCGGTCTCACCGAGACAAGCCATCCGACATCCGAAGTGTCGGCTCCCTGGTGGGGCACCTTCAGCACGTCGGTGCGGATGGGACCGAGTTCTGACTGAGCGATCCTCTCCACGTCCCCCGGGAAGAGCATCGTCGTCTCGTGGCTCTGCACGATGAGCACGAGAGACTGATCGTTCGGCGATGCATAGCGTCGCAGAGGCCCTGCCACGATGATGTCGAGGTCCCCGATGGTAGCTTTCTGCCCGACCGACGGGACCAGGACGGGCACTCTTCGCCGCTCGGCCTCCGAGAGCAGCTCCACGGAGGCAGGTCCGCCTTCCATATAGCCGGAGTGCCACAGCGCCCCGACGGGGAGATGTTCGACGACGGCCAGAAGTCCCGCCGCGTGATCATCGTGTGGATGCGACAGCACCATGAGATCGATACTGCGGACCCCGTATTCCGCCAGCTTGCGCAGGATCAGGACGGGGTCCGGCCCCCCGTCGATCAGAACCGTTTCGCCGCCCGAACCGATGATGAGCTCCGAGTCCCCTTGCCCGACATCCAGGAACACGGTCGACGCACCGGTTACCCGGTGTGTGGGGACGGTGACCGTGGCGAGCACGATCGCCCCCGCAACCACGGCGAGCAGGGGTCGCAGCTTTCGCGATCGGGCGAGGAAGCCGCCTGCGGCGATCAGGAGTGCCGCCATCGGCCCGACCTGCGGCCAACTCGACGCCGTCTTGGCTATGAACAGCACGGCGCCCGCGGCGCGCACCCCCACTTCGGTCAGGACCGGCGCGCCTGTGAGAAGTCCGATTCCTCCGGATGCGGTCGAGAGCATCACGAGTGGCGACGCGACGAGGTTGGCCAGTGGCGAGAGCAGCGGCAACGCACCGAAGTGCACAAGGAGGACCGGAGCAACTGCCAACTGCGCCGCGACGGTCACTCCCAGGGGTGCACCGACCCATCGGGGAAGTCGCTCCTTGAAGAGATCGGCTCCCGCCATGACCCCGACCGTCGCGGCCACGGAAAGCTGGAATCCGATATCTCCGCCGAGTTCGCCCGACACCAGCAGCAGCACCGAAACCGACGTGCCGAGCGCGACCCACGGGGTGAGGGCGATTCCGACGGCGCGAGCGACCAGGAGCAGGCCCGCCATGCCTGCGGCGCGAAGAACCGAAGGCTCCCAGCGGGTCATGACCACGAACACGGCCAGGCCGACCAGTCCGGCAACCGCCCTCCGGCGAGGCCCGAAGGCGAACGGCCCGACAATCACCCACCAAAGCAGGAGGAACAGTGCAACGTTGGACCCGGAAACTGCAACGAAATGCGACAGTCCCGACCTGCGGAGCTGGTCCGACGCCACCGGCGGCAGTCGGCGAACATCACCGATCAGAAATCCGGAGAGCAGCGCTTCTTCGGCACCACCGCCGTGAGCATCCAGTCCTGTCGCGATCCTTCGCCGCACGGCGTTCCCGGCCCAGAACAGAGGGTCGGAGGCCGAAGAGACGATCGTCACGCTCGCACCCCGGATGAGGCCGGCGTACGGATCGCCGCGCGCTCTCCCAGCCTGCGTTCGGGCGGTACCTTTCACGATCACGTGATCCCGGGCGGCGATCTCGGTGGGCGTATCGACTGCCACGAGCATCGGAGCCCCATCCCAGACCTGCCACGTGCGGCCATGCTCGATGTGGGTCGGTTGGAAGAGGAACCACTCGCCGGACCTGCCGGGACGGAGGTCGTCGATTGCCCAGCCGGCGAGCCGGACCGGACCGTCGACCGAGGGAGCTGTGAGGACCGAAGACTCCCTCGCCGCAGACAGCGAACCGGAGAGCGAACCGGCAACGAGCAGCGCAGCAGCCGCGACCGTCCAATCTCGACGGACAGTCACCAGAATCGTGCCTCCGACGACCACCGCCCCTGCGACCGCCGGCGCGCCCACGAGCCTGCCGATGGCCACGGCACTCCACACGAGCGCTCCGGCACCCAGAGTCCACCGTCCGGCGACGCCGGGCACTCGCAGCCGTGTCACGGCACGATCACCGAATCACGAAGTGCCGCGAGCTTTCCCTCACCGATGCCGGGGACATCCAGCAGATCCTCGACGGTCTCGAACGGCCCGTTGTCCTCGCGGTAGTCGAATATGCGCTTGGCGAGGACCGGTCCCACACCGGGAAGGGCCTCCAACTCCTGCGCACCGGCACGATTGATTGCCACCTTGCCCGCCTCTACGGCTGCCGGCGGCCGCTCGGAATCGATCGAGGGCACATCGACTTGCTGCCCATCAGAGATCGGAGCGGCGAGATTGACGCTGCTCAGCTGCGCATGGGGAAGGGCTCCGCCTGCTCCTGCGATGGCGTCGGCCACACGTGCCGGCGCCCTGATCTCGACGAGGCCCGGATGGAGCACCGCTCCCGACACGTAGACGGTCACCGTGTCGATCGCCTCTTCGACGCGAGCCATCGGAGGGGTCGACACGGGAACCGTGGCCGCGCTCGGCCTGCCGAACCAAAGGCCGGCCGCCGCGGCGAGCGCGAGCGCCCCTGCTGCGATGAGAGTGGAGAATCGAGTCAAGGATCCCTCGCCGCTCTTGTATCACCCTGCCGTCGCCGGGTGAAGTAGGTTGTGCTCGACCAAGGAGCCACATGAACCGCTATCGCGTCGAACCGGGAACCTCCGTCCGCCTCTCCGACCGAGATCCGGCAGATGCCACGGCGTTCACCGGCGAAAAGAAGGAGGGACGTAAGAAAGCCGAGGCGCTGAATCGCAGATTGGAGGAACTTCAGGAACTCCTCTACGCGGAAGGCAAGCACCGGCTCCTGGTCGTGCTCCAGGCAATGGACACCGGTGGCAAGGATGGAACGATTCGGCACGTCTTCGATGGCACGAACCCCCAGGGCGTCAAGGTCGCCTCGTTCAAGAAACCCACGTCACGAGAGATGGCCCACGACTACCTGTGGCGAGTCCACCCGCACACACCGGGCAACGGCGAGATCGTCATCTTCAACCGTTCCCACTACGAGGACGTCCTCGTCGTCAGAGTGCACGACCTCGTTCCGGCCGACGTCTGGAGTCGGCGCTACGACCAGATCAACGCCTTCGAGACGAGACTCGCCGACGAGGGCACCACGATCCTCAAGTTCTTCCTGCACATCTCCAAAGAAGAGCAGCGCCAACGGCTGCAAGCCCGCCTCGACGAACCGACGAAGCACTGGAAGTTCTCCCGCAGCGACCTCGCCGAGCGAAAACGCTGGGACGCCTACACGGAGGCGTACGAGGCCGTCCTGTCGAAGACGTCCACACCGTCGGCACCATGGTTCGTGGTCCCTGCAGACCGAAAGTGGTACCGCAACCTGGTGGTCTCCGAGGTGCTGGTCGACACGCTCGAACGTCTCGACATGCGATACCCGGAGGCCGAGGAAGGTCTCGATCAGGTGGTCATCACCTAAACGGCTTTCTGGTCAATGCTGGCGTCGGCTGGCGACGCCAGCATTGACCAGAAACGGGAGAGCGATAGGGTCGGGTCCATGGAACGCATCGCCGTCCCGTTCTTCATCGGTGATCCGATGCCGGGGTTCCAAGTTCCCGAGCCTCACCGCATGATCGACCCGACCCTTCCAGAAGGCTCCCCTCAACGGCGCATGACCATCCTCTACAGGGCTCTCGCCGACGAAGTCGCCCGCGCCGATCGCCCGTGTGTGTACGCGGGAGATTGCCTGGCAACGATCGGTGTCCTCGCAGGTCTCCAGCGAAGGGGCCTCTCCCCCACCGTTGTCTGGTTCGACGCCCACGGTGATTTCCACACCTGGGAGACGACCCCCTCGGGGTTCCTCGGCGGGATGCCGCTGGCGATGCTGGTCGGTCGAGGCGAACAGACGATCATGGCCGGAGCCGGTGCGACACCGATCGACGAGCACCTGGCGATCCTGGTCGACGGCCGCGATCTCGACCCGGGTGAGCCGGTCGACTCGTCCGAGCTCGTTCATGTGACCCTTGACGAACTACAGGAGCTGCTTCCCGGAGATGCCCCGCTCTACGTGCACATCGACGTCGACGTGGTCGACCCTGCTGACATGCCGGCCGTGAACTACCCGTCGCCCGGCGGCCCGTCGCTGGACGCCGTGGTGTCGTCGTTGCGCTCGATTTCGTCGACCGGCCGGGTGGTCGCCTGTTCAGTCTCGTCGTGGAATCCTGCGCTCCCGGGCGCGGAGACCGCCGCGGCCGCAACCGAGACACTCGTCGACGCACTGGCGTAGCCGGGGGCGCCCGACACCTGTCGAACCAGGAAGACGGCGAGTGCAACAACCACCACGAGTGCGGCAACGAGCTGGTTGGCCCGAAACCCGAACACGTGTGTGGCGGAGTCGGTACGGATGAACTCGAGAAGGAAACGACCGAGACCATAGAACACGAGATACCCGAGGATCATGTTGCCTCTGGCGATCTTGAACCGTTTCTCGATCAGCAACAGCAGCGGGATCACGAGAAGCGCATTCCACGCAGACTCGTAGAGGAACGTCGGATGAAAAGTGGCTGCATCCGCATACTGAGAAGGACGGAACTGTGGAGCGATCTGCACGGCCCACGGAAGGTTGGACGGGGTGCCAAACAGCTCCTGGTTCACGTAGTTGCCCCAGCGTCCGATCGCCTGGGCTGCGGGCAAACCGATCGCCGCCGCATCCGCGAACGCGGCGACGTTCCAGAACCGTCCCTTGCCGGGAGTCTTGTTGGCAATCATGAGGCCAACAGCGACGATCGCTCCGACGGTCAGCCCACCAAAGAACGCCAAACCACCTTCCCAAATCGCGAAAGCGTGCCAGAAACCGCCAGACGTCACCTCGGCCCAGCGAGGAATCACATACGCGGCCCTGGCACCGAGCAACCCTCCGACGACCGCCCATATGGACACGGTCTCGGCGAGGTGTGGGTCTCCCCCGTAGCGTTCGAATCGACGCATCGTCACCCAGATCGCGACGAGCACCCCGATGCCGATGAGCAGCCCGTAGTAGTGGATCGTCAGCGGGCCGATCGACAACGTGTTGGTCGATGGGGAGGGAATCGACGCGAGCATCGACATGAGGCTACCGCCCTCCTCAATCAACCACGATGTTGACGAGCTTCGGCGGGCGAGCTATCACCTTTCGAATCGTTTTGCCGTCGGTCCAGGAGCGAATCCGCTCCGACGCAAGGGCAACCTCTTCTGCATCGTCCTGGGTGATATCTGCCGGCACTTGAGTACGGTCCCGCACCTTGCCGTTGACCTGGATGACCATGGTGATGGTCTCTTCGGCGGCAACCCGTGGGTCTGCCTGCGGCCACGGCGCCAAATGGATGCTCTCGCCGTGGCCCAGCAGGTGCCACAACTCCTCCGTGACATGAGGAGCGATCGGTGCAAGCAACAGCAGGAGGGTCTCGATGGCCTCGGTCCACGCGTCGTTCTCGACCGAACCGGATCGCAACGCCTTCTGCAGTTCGTTACGAAGGCTCATCAGCGCGGCAACCGCCGTGTTCCACGAGAACGCCAACATGTCCCGATCGACTCTTTGCATCGTCTGGTGCACGGTCCGACGCAGCGCCTTCGTAGCAGACTCATCCGCAGCGACCTCTTCGTAAACAGCCGTTCCGAGCTTCCATACGTCGTTGATGAACCGGTAGGAACCGACGATTCCCCGACTGTCCCAGGGACCGCCCTTTTCCCAGTCGAACGCGAACATCAGATACGTTCGGACCGTGTCGGCCCCGTACTCGGCAACCAGCTCATCAGGACTGACGACGTTCCCCTTGGACTTCGACATTCGCTGCACTTCGAGGTGGTGCCGCAGTTGTGTCACGTCGTTGGCACCTGGTATGGCCGGAATCTCGACGACTGCAGATTCGGGAACCTCAACTGTGACAAGGCCGTCCTCGCCGGCTATCTGCAACACCCGCTCGGTCCGTCGCACCAACTCTCCGACGATCGAACCCTCACCGACGGCATCGTCGGGGATCACCCGAACGTGCTCCGCGACGAGTACTCCGTCCCTCCAGGATCCGTCGACTGCCACACGGTCGCCGGCACGTTCTTCGCCGAGGATCTGTCCTTGGTTTCGCAGCGTCAGCATCGGCTCGTCGAAGAGCCCTGCGGTGCCACGACCGTGTGCGGTCATGATTCGCGCCGCGTCCTCGAACACTCCCATGTCCCGCATCGCCTTCGTGAAGAACCGCGTATAGAGAAGGTGCATCGTGGCATGCTCGGCGCCGCCCGTGTAGACGTCGACGGGGAGCCAATAGGCCGCCTCTTCCGGATCGAACGGTGCTCGGTCGTAGGTCGGGCTCAAGTATCGATACTGATACCACGACGAACACATGAACGTGTCCATCGTGTCGGTTTCGCGCAAGGCCGGGTTTCCATCCGAATCCACCGTGTGACGAAAACTCTCGTGGTAGGTGAGCGGACTCCGTCCGGTCGGCGTGAACTCCACATCTTCGGGCAACAGGACCGGCAACTGGTCGTCCGGAACGACCTCCATCGTGCCGTCTTGCCGATAGATGATCGGAATCGGCGCGCCCCAGTAGCGTTGCCGGCTGATCAGCCAATCCCGCAGCCGGTAGTTGATCGACTCCTTGCCGACGCCGTGCTCTTCGATCCAGTCGATCGCTGCGGCAACCGATGGGTTCGCTCGACCCTTCGCGTCGGTCACTTGCACGCCGTCGATAGGGCCGCTGTTGACCATGACCCCGGGCCCAACGTACGCGCCGTCCATCGTTACGGCGTCGAGTGGCTCGCTGTCCTTCGGCTGGATCACCGGAGCGATGGGGAGTCCCATCTTGCGAGCAAACTGGAAGTCGCGCTCGTCATGGGCGGGAACCGCCATGATCGCCCCGGAGCCGTACGACAGCAGGACATAGTCGGCGATCCACACGGGGATCCGTTCGCCGTTGACAGGGTTGACGGCAAACCCACCGGTAGGCACCCCCGTCTTCTCTCGCTCCGTCTCCATCCGCTCCACTTCGGACCTGGCTGTGGACGCGGTCCGATAGGCGTCCACGGCGGGCCGCTGAGCTTCGGTTGTCAGCGAATCCACCAGCGGATGCTCGGGTGCCAACACCATGAACGTGGCACCCCACAGCGTGTCGGGACGAGTCGTGAACACGATGATCTCATCGCCGGCTTCGGTTCGGAAGACGACCTCGGCCCCTTCGCTGCGGCCGATCCAGTTTGTCTGCATCGCCTTGATGGCCTCGGGCCAGTCGATTCCTTCGAACGCGAGGAGTTCCTCCGCATACCGAGTGATGGCGAAGAACCATTGCTCCATCAGTCGCTGGACGACCGGCTGGCCCGTCCGCTCGTCCTTGCCGTCGATCACCTGTTCGTTGGCGAGCACCGTCTGCAAGGTCGGCGACCAGTTGACCATCGCTTCGCCGCGATACGCGAGGCCGTGTTCGAAGAGGCGCGCGAACAGCCACTCCGTCCAGCGGTAGTAGGAAGGGTCACTCGAAATCGCTTCCCTCTCCCAGTCGAACATCGCCCCCATGGACCGGAGCTGGCGATGCATTCGTTCGATATTGTCGTACGTCCAGGTCTTCGGGTGGATATTGCGCTGGACCGCAGCGTTTTCCGCAGGAAGTCCGAACGAGTCGAACCCCATCGGGAAGAGCACGTTGAAGCCCTTCATCCTCATCACACGGGCCCGAGCATCACTGGGTGTCATCGCGAACCAGTGGCCGATATGCAGATCCCCGGACGGGTACGGGAGCATCGTGAGGGCGTAATGCTTGGGCCGGCTCCAGTCGACGCGGGAACGATAGAGCCCTTCGGTCTCCCACCGTTCCTGCCACTTGTGTTCGATTGCTGCGAAGTCGTACGACGCCATCTCACTCCTCCGAAGCAGGCAGCGTACCAGTGAGCGGGCTTCCTCCTTCCCTGCACGGTCCGGAGCGACTCACGGCGTTCGCCGCGCACCGGACCCCGGTTATCTGACATGGCGTCAATTACCAGCCCTTCCGGCGGTCTTCTACCATTGAGGGCTCCAATGAGTCCCGACCTCATACAACCACTGACCACGTGCCGTATCCGGTCCCTGAGCGAAGAGAACGGTACCTCCAGCCGTCTCGCCCAGATGGGGATCCTTCCCGGTGTGAAGATGCAGATCGTGCGCACCGGCCCATTCGGCGGTGCGGTCGAAGTCGCCCTCGATCACGGTGACCTCGTGGCACTCCGATCAGAGGAAATCGAGGGGATGGACTGCGACATCATCGCCATGCCGCTCACCTCCGTGGCCGTCACGAAAGGGACCTACCGCATCGTGTCGCTGGCGGGGCGCAACGGCTTCCGAAGACGCATGGAAGAACTCGGCCTGACCGAAGACGCCCGGATCGAAGTACTGGCAACATCCCCGGCGGTGCTGGTGCGAGTGGCCGGAGAGCCGGTCCGACTGGGTCGAGGCGAGGCCGACAAGATCGTTGTCGAAGAGGCCTCCGATGGCCGGCCGTGAGGTCTCGATTGCCCTCGCAGCGATTCCCAACACCGGCAAGACAACACTGTTCAACCGCCTGACCGGCTCGAACCGAAAGGTTGGCAACTGGCCGGGGGTGTCCATTCAGAAGGCGGTCGGGCACTTCACTCTCGGCGAATATGACGTCGAGCTCATCGACCTTCCCGGCTCCTACTCGATCACCCCGACCTCGGAAGAGGAACGCATCGTCCGTGAGTTCTTCCTCAACGACCCCCCGGGAGTGATCCTCAACATCCTCGATGCCCGCAACCTGTACCGCGGGCTGGGATTCACCCTCCAGATGAGCCACAGCGGCCTCCCGATGGTGGTAGCCGTCAACATGATGGATGAAGCCAGACGCGCCGGACTCGACCTGGATCTGGAGATCCTCACAGAACACCTCGGCTGTCCGGTCATCCCGGTCGTCGCCAGAACCGGCGAGGGCCTCCCCTCGCTCAGGCAGGCCCTGTACGACACGATCCGACATCCGGAACAGGGCCGTCCGCCGCACGTGTCATGGCCACCGGTGGTGGAAGCCGCAGTCGCGGATCTCGCCCGCAAGATCGAACGCAAAACGGGACCGACCGACCTCGACGAAGGGTTCCTCGCCCTGCGCGTCTTGGAAGGCGACACGGTCGCGCCCCTCGAGGATCACCCGGCAATGGCCGAGATACGAGCGAGCGCCGCCGAGTGGCGAAACCGCGTCGAAGAGACCACCGGTTCCGCGGTGCCGGCAATCTGTGCACAGTGTCGTTTCAACTCGGCCCGTGGTCTGGTCCTCGAGACGACGCAGCGCAAACCTCCACTTCCAGACGCTCTGAGCGAGAAACTGGACCGGGTGCTGCTGCATCGGTGGCTCGGTCTCCCCCTCTTTGCGGTCATCATGCTGATCGTCTTCCAGGGTGTCTACGCCCTGGGGACACCCCTGCAGTCCTGGCTTGCATCGCTGTTCGTCCTCGTCGGAGATGGATTGTCCCAGGTGATGTCCGGCTTCCCGCAGCTCCTGCGATCGTTCATCGTCGACGGCCTCTGGCAGGGCCTCGCGACCGTCGCCTCCTTCTTCCCGATCATCCTGCTCTTCTTCCTGTTCATGTCCATCATCGAGGATTCCGGCTACATGGCCCGTGCCGCCTTCTTGATGGACCGGCTCATGCACCGTCTCGGCCTCGACGGCAAGGGGTTCATCAACCTGCTGCTCGGCTACGGCTGCAACGTTCCCGCGGTCATGGGCACCCGGGTCCTGTCGGGAAAGCACAACCGGATCCGCGCCATGCTGCTGATCCCGTTCACCCTGTGCAGTGCCCGTCTACAGGTCTTCGTGTTCCTCTCAGCCATTCTGTTCTCGCCGGTCGTCGCGCCATGGGTGGTGTTTGCCCTCTACCTCGGCAGCTTCGGTGCGGTCATCGGAGTCGGCCTGCTCCTCAAGGCGCTCCAGATCGCCGGCCCGCCGGAACCGTTCATCATGGAGATCCCCCCGTATCGTCTCCCGACGACCCGGACGGTCGGCCTGCGTGCCGGCTACGAGGTCAAGGACTTCCTGTATCGGGCCGGGACCATGATCACCATCGGAGTGGTCATCGTCTGGCTGCTGACGAACCTTCCGCCGGGAGTCGACGTCGCAGGGCCGACGAGCTACGCGGGCATCCTCGGTCGGGCATTCGAACCGCTCTTCCATCCTCTCGGCATCGGATGGCAGGAGACGGTGGCGCTGCTCTTCGGTTTCATCGCCAAGGAGATCGTCATCGGAGCCTTTGCCCTCATCTATGGCGGCGATCTCACCACGCAGATCGCCGCCAACATCACCGCCCTTCAGGGCATCTCGTTCATGGTGTTCACGTTGCTCTACACGCCGTGTGTCGCAACGATTGCCGCTATCCGAGCCGAAGCCCACTCGTGGAAGGTCGCCGCCGGCGCACTGGGGCTGGGACTCGTCATCGCCTGGCTGGCAGCGTTCGCCGTCTACCAGGGCGGGCGTCTGCTCGGCTTCTCATAGATGGAAGAATCGGCAGGCTCGAACCCCATTCCCGAGACTGCGCAGAGTTTGCACACTCACCAGGACCGGAGCGTTCATTCGCCTTGCGCCACTTGGCTACCCCATCCGACTGCTTGTTTTCCCGCTCCGGTGTTCACCGGATCGGGAGCCTCGGTCGCCCCATCAGATCGACGTTGGGCGACTCGGGTGGAGGCCGGAAGGCTCGGCCGCACCGACGGATCCCGACACGTTGCGTCCGGGCAGGATCGTGACCTGGATCGAGCAGTAGTGTCCTGACGATGACAGACTCCGTCGATCACCGCCCGTTGACGCGCCTCTGGCGCTACGCCGCCGCCCACCGATCGCGCATCGTTGCGGCGACGGTGTTCTCGATTCTGAACAAGGCATTCGACCTCGCTCCACCCGTCCTGATCGGTATGGCCATCGATGTCGTGGTCCGGCGCCAGGATTCCTTTCTCTCCCGATTCGGCTTCACCGACACCCGTGAACAGTTGATTGTGCTGGCGATCTTGACGTTCGTCATCTGGGCACTCGAATCCGCCTTCGAGTACGCGTATGCCGTCACCTGGCGCAATCTCGCTCAAGCCATCCAGCACGACCTGCGTGTCGACGGGTATGCACACGTGCAGAAACTGGACCTTGCCTACTTCGAAGACCACTCGACAGGCGGCCTCATGGCGATCCTCAACAACGACGTCAACCAGCTGGAACGGTTCCTCGATGGCGGTGCCAACGACATGCTCCAGGTGATCACGACGGTGGTACTCATCGGCGCCATGTTTTTCGCTCTCGCCCCGACCGTCGCCTGGATGGCCTTTTTGCCGATCCCGTTCATCCTTTGGGGATCGTTCCGATTCCAGCAACGCATCGCGCCACGGTACGCGGAAGTGCGCGAATACGCCGGGATGATCAACGAGTACCTCTCGAACAACCTCACCGGCATCACCACGATCAAGAGCTTCACCGCAGAGGCACGGGAAGAGGAGCGGATCGCCGAAGCCAGCCGCCGCTATCAGGAGGCCAACCAGCGGGCGATCAAGCTCAGTTCTGCGTTCTCCCCTCTCATCCGGATCGTCATCCTCGTCGGGTTCACCGCCACGCTGATCGCAGGCGGCTTCCTCACCCTGCAGGGAGGAATCCAAGTGGGCGCCTACAGCGTGATGGTGTTCCTGACCCAGCGGCTGCTCTGGCCCCTCACCCGTCTCGGACAGACCTTCGATCTGTACCAGAGAGCGATGGCGTCCACGAACCGAGTACTCGACCTTCTCGACAGTCGGGCGTCGATCGTCGACGGGCCGACGTCGCTGCCGTCGGAATCGACCCGGGGCCACATCGAATTCGACCACGTCGAGTTCTCCTACGACCCAGGATTCCCGGTCATCGAGGATCTGAGCATCTCGATCCCCGCCGGCCGTACGACCGCGATCGTCGGTGCAACCGGATCGGGCAAGACGACACTCATCAAGCTCCTCCTCAGGTTCTATGACGTCACCGGAGGGTCCATCCGCATCGAAGACCACGAGATTCGTGATCTCTCCCTGACGTCCTTGCGCCAGGCCATGGGTTTGGTCAGCCAGGATGTGTACCTGTTCCATGGCACGGTGCGTGAGAACATCGCATACGGGAAGCCGGATGCGACACTCGACGAGATCATCACAGCCGCCAAGATCGCCGAAGCCCACGGTTTCATCCTCGAACTCCCCGACGGATACGAATCGATCGTCGGTGAACGCGGGCAGAAGCTGTCCGGTGGCCAGCGCCAGCGGATCTCCATTGCCAGGGCTGTCCTGGCCGACCCGCCGATCCTCATCCTCGACGAGGCGACATCGTCGGTCGACAACGAGACGGAAGCAGCCATTCAGCGATCACTGGAGTTGATCACGCGAAACAGGACGACGATCGCGATCGCTCATCGGCTCTCGACGATCCGGCATGCCGACCGGATTTTCGTCCTCGATCGCGGGAAGGTCGTGGAGGAAGGTTCCCACGACGACCTCATCGACCTCGACGGCCTGTACGCATCCTTGTGGAGAGTGCAGACCGGGCAGGCGGTCGCCTGGCACATCGACACCCGTTCTCGTGACGCTTCAGGGGAGTAATCCCATCCAGGCGTCACGAGGACGGATGATGGGCACTCATCGGCCACCGGTCCTCAACTTCCTGCGACAATGTCGGAAACATCGCGCAGGAGGCAGAACATGAAGGTCGGGATCGTCGGTTCAGGGTTGATGGGATCCGGGATCGCGGAAGCGTGTGCCCGTGCAGGCCTGGACGTCGTCATATCGGAGGTCAGCGACGAGCTCATCACGAAGGGTCGTGCCCGCATCGAGCGATCTTTGGACAGAGCGGTCGAGCGAGGCAAGTTGGAGGCCGCAGATCGTGACACCGCTCTGGCCAGGATCCGTTTCACCACCGACCTGACAGACATGCACGATCGTCAAATCGTGATCGAGGCCGCCACCGAACATGAGGCCACAAAGCTGGGTATCTTCTCGTCACTCGACGAAATCGTCGAGGCGACCGACGCCATCCTCGCATCGAACACGTCGTCGATTCCGATTGCACGGCTCGGTCGGGCCACCAGGCGACCCGAGTCGGTGATCGGCATCCATTTCTTCAACCCGGTCCCGGTGATGCAACTCGTCGAGGTGACCCCTTCGATCCTGACCTCCAAGGAGACCATCGCCGGAGCCGACGCGTTCGCCGGGGACGTACTGGGCAAGAAAGTCATCCACGCCAAGGACCAGGCCGGGTTCATCGTCAATGCACTGCTGATCCCGATGCTGCTCAACGCCATCCGCATGGTCGAGTCGGGCCTCGCCACCGCCGAAGAGATCGACACCGGTGTGGTCGAAGGCCTCCGTCACCCGATGGGACCATTGACCTTGACCGACTTCGTAGGTCTCGACACGACCAAGTACGTTGCAGACGTCCTCTATGAGGAGTTCAAGAACCCTTCGTTCGCAGCCCCACCACTGCTGGTGCGGATGGTCGAGGCGGGCCTGCTGGGCAAGAAGAGTGGAAAGGGCTTCTACGACTACTCCTGACCCGTTCTCGTGACCTCTCGACGGGATTACTCCCGCGAAGCGTCACGAGAACGGGAATGGTGGGACCGATGGCCGGTGCGTCGACTCGCCCCACCGGCGGGGACCTCCGCACTCGAGCAGGCTACGAATGCCGCTCACCCACCCGGCGCGTCGCGCTGATCGTTCGAGGCCGAAGGAAAGCTCATGATTGATACGTTCGTGGTCGTGTAGAGGCAGATCGATCTCGTGATCTGCGGATCTTCGGAGTGTCCGTGACATCGGTGAGACCCGGACTGTCGCTTCTTGGCGCCTTGGCGGGCAGGGTGAGCTGGAAGATGGTTTCGCCGTCGGCCAGCCGGTGGGAGAGGTCACCGCCCATGCGCTGCGCCAGCATCCGGGAAACGCTCAAACCGAGCCCGATCGAACCCGGTCTGCCTGCAGTGGTGTGCGAGCGGTAGTACGGCTGAAAGATCTTCTCCGAATCTTCCGGCGGTATCCCGGCTCCGTCGTCGATGACTTTGACGACGAGCGTTTCACCGACCGGCTCGATGACCACTCGGATGTTGGAGCCGCCATAGACAACGGCGTTGGTGACGAGATTTCGGATGATCTGACGAACTCGCCCCGGGTCGGCCACCGCGCGAGCATCAGGGAGGGTGACCTCAATGGGGATCTCGGCGGCGAGGTTGAGCCCTTCGAGGACCTGCGCGGCTTGAGCTCGCAGATCGACCGGCACGGCGACCACGGTGAGTGTCCCGTGCTCTGCCCTTCCCATCACGAGGAGGTCATCGATGATCCGTGCCAAGTCGGACGCTTCATCGGCTATGGCTGCAACCATCTCATCCCGCTCGTCGGGGGAGAGTCTCGCCGCCTGGTCGCGGAGAACCTCGGCAAAACCCAACACGCCGGTGAGGGGAGTCCGCAGTTCGTGGGACACGCTGGCGATGAACTGGTCTTTGGCGTCGAGCACCTCGGTAAGTGCCTCCACCTGGCGCATCGCCTCGGATCTATGCGAGAACGCGTAGACGGCGGCGGCAGCCATCAACCCGATCGCCAGGCCGGCGAAGAGAATCCAATGTGTCTGGTAACGGTCGGCCAGGAGACGTGAGCCGGCGGCGGGCGTCACGTCGACTTGCCAGATGCGGCTCGCCACCCGAATGGTGTCGGTGTGGACCATGCCCTTCCCCACGGGAGGCAGGAGCTGGAGGTGCAGATCCGGCGAAGCCGACCCCGCGAGGTTCGGCACTTGATCGGTGATGTCGCGTACCGTCCACTCCAGCACGCTGGCGAGGCCGCTCGGTACCCAATCCGACATCAGATCGGCGAGCAGCACCGGGCTGCCGACCAGCGCTTCGACCGTTCCCGAGGCACCTATGACGGGCCTGTAGACGATGAATGCTTCCTCGCCTGTTATCGCCAACGGCACCAGTGGCGTGGCGACGGTTCGTCCACTCGTCAAGGCCTCCATGAGGTAGGGGAGCCGCCCGGGGGGCGATCCTGCATCGAGGCCCAGGGGGCGCCCGAGGGCGTCGGACGGCTCGAAGTACTGGATGGGGAAGTACATGTCCCGGTGCTGTACCGGAACCCGGTTGCCCTCGGCGTCGATCTCGAACACCTCATAGCCGGGAATCTTCGCCGCCATCTGCTCCTCGAATGCACCGAGATCTGCGGCATCCACAACCGGCATATAGGCGATCCCCGCCATCCCGGCCTGCAACTTCATGTTGGTCGTGAACCGTCGGTACTCATCGGCGGTCACTTCTTGACTGGCCTGAAACAGCCCTCCGAGCGCTGCCAGATAGTGTCCGACATCCTGCATGCCCTCCTGGATCGACGCAACCAGTGCCTCACCATTCAAGGCCAACCGGGCCTCGATCTGACGGTCTACGAGACGTTGCGTCACCACGGTCGCGACCACCGAAAGGACGGCCACAACCCCAAAGACCACAATCGCCGGACGCCAGCCGCGGAAACGCCTCTTCTCTGGGTGTCCTGAACCGCGTCGCCTTCTCACTATGGCCTGTTATCGACCATGACGAGTCAACACCTGAGATGTTTGCGCCCGATGGCGGCTCCCGACCCGAGCGTCGTCCCCAGATGCCCGACCGCTCGGCAGACCATGTCTCACACAACACGAAACCCCTCGTTCTCGTAACGGTTCGATGGGATTGTTCCCGTGAAGGGTCACGAGAACGGGGGTGGTGGAGCTGAGAGGATCCGAACCCCTGACCAGTTGCATGCCGCGCACGATCGGCGTTTGCTCCACCTGGCCGAATGGCCGAACACCCTTTTGGCTATTGGGATCCACGCTACTCGTCGGAGCACACAAGATCACCTGGTCCGAGCACTTTGTCGGTCCAGTGTTCGGCATCGGCCGCCTGCTCGTTGTCGGAGCCGATCGGACTGCGATCCATGTGGACACGCCGGCTGCCGAGCAGCGCTTCCGGAACCACCTGCAACGTGTCCGGGCAACTTTCCGAAGGTCTCGATCAGGAAGCTGTCGACGCCCTCCGAGCCAGCCCGGCCGCGTTTCGCCGTGCGATGACCGCCAAGCTGCGCGACATGGCGAAGACCAGCCCCCGGCCGCTGCCTCAACTCCAACGGTAGATCGCCCACAGCCGGCTGCTCGATCGCCTCTACCTCGTCGACCACGGCTGGATCGTGAAAGGCGCAACCCGCTCCTGGCCCCTGACCTCGACGTGTGGCAAACGATCGATGTCGACCTCTACCGATCCGCTGTCCTCGAGGTGGCCGAAGCCGAGCTGCGACTGGCAGCGACCCAGGACATCGGAGACTGGTTCTGGTTCGAGATCGGCGCGAGGCAGGCGCTCTCGGGCGGCGCGGCTGGTGCCCGCCTGCCGGTCACCGCCTCGATCGGGGCGACGCAGTGGTGCAGCTTCCGAGTCGATCTTGTCGGGGCCGAGATCCGCCTCACGGGACAGCCCGAGCGGGTGCCGGCACTCGCCCTCGTCGCCATACCGGACGTCGAACAGCCCGGCTACGTCGTCTATCCGCTCGTCGTCCACGTCGCGGACAAAGTGGCTGCAATCCTCACAGACCTACGGCGGCGACCGCGTCCCATCGACTCGAAGGATCTCGTGGACCTCGTCGCCATCGTCTCAGAAGCATCCGTAGATGCTGCTCAACAGGACAGCGCGCTCAGATCGGAGGCCGACCGACGCAGCATCGACCTCCCGACCGCCTTCTCTGTTCCTGATCGTGGACTCTGGGATATGGGCTACGCTGCGGAGGCGGGCCGGTTTCTTCTGGTTGGGGCCTTCATTCTGGGCGCCTCCACCGTCGTGAAACGTTTCCTCGACCCGTCGTAGGACCGTAGGATCGGGATGTGGAGGGTCGAGGCAGGTTCGCAGGCGTCATTGTCCTTTTCTTGTTTGCTGCCGCATGTAGCCCCGCCGCGACGCTGCTGACCGCGACGCCGCCTTCCTTATCGACCTCGACGCCGGCGACAACGGCTACGTCGGCTTCGGTCACGACGACCACCTCGATGCCTGCGACCACTACGACGACCGTGCCACCACTCCCGGCGGACCTGGTGCTCACCAATGGGAGGGTCATCACGGCTGACGTCGGGTTCACGATCGCCGACGCTGTGGCGATCACCGGCGGGGACATCGTCGCTGTGGGGACGTCTGAGGATCTTGCGGTTCGGGTCGGACCGGAGACGGTGGTGGTGGAGCTCGACGGCAGGGCTCTGCTTCCGGGGTTTGTCGATCCGCATACCCACGCGCTGCAACGCTACACGTACCTCCCCGACTTTGATGCGATGCGGGCCGGCCAGGGCGATCTGTTGGCAGGTGGGGTGACGACGATCGGTTCGCCGAACGTTAAACCGGACGATCTCGTGGGGTTCGAGGCGTTCGAAGCCGCCGGCGATGTCATCGTGCGTGATCACCTGTATGTCACCTATGACGACGAGTGTGGCGACCGGCCGTACGGCGACTACTACCTCGAGCAGGAGTTCAGCCACGACCCGGAGCTGCGTCAGACGGTCGCCGGGGTCAAGGTGTTCACCGATGGTGGGGTGTGCAACGCACCGGCGTTTTCGGTGCGGTATCCGGACACGGTTCCGCAGCGGCTCAAAGATCGAGGCTTCGTGGGCAACGGTGATCTGTATGTGACTGTCGGCGAGGTGGCGACGGTTGTCGGCCAGGTCGACGCCGCCGGTGGTATCACTGTCATTCATGCGATCGGCGACCTCGGTATCCGCGTCGCGCTCGACGGTCTCGCCCAGGCGAACGACGATCGTCCCTTCGGGAACCCGCAGCGGATCGATCACAACAGCGCCACGACGCTGCTCGATGAGGATGAGCTTGGGTTGTATGGCCGTTTGGGGATCGTCCCGGCGATCTTCCCGGTGCCGTGGGCGAACGGATGTGACCCGGCGGTATCCGATGCGTGGCGGGCGATCCTTCCTGCATCGGTCTTCGACGTCATCGAGAACTCGAAGGCGCTGCGGGAGACGAACCCTGGCATGCGGATCTCGTGGCACGGTGACGCCCCGTCGGTGCCGGGACATCCCCTCCAGCTCCTGTTCACGGTGGTGAGCGGCGGGGCGGTGAATATCGACACGGGCGAGGTCTGCTACCCGGAGGCGTGGTCCGGGTTCTACACCGTCCCGGCGGAAGAGGCGATCCGCATGATGACCATCAGCGCCGCCGCCGCGATGGGCATCGACGATCGGGTCGGGTCCATCGAGGTCGGTAAGGTCGCCGACCTCGTGATCCTTGCCGCAGATCCGCTCGGACCCGACCTCGAGGTCGGGTTCGCCACCAACCGGCCGCTCGTCACGATGATCGACGGCCGGGTCGTGTTCTGCGACGGTGACCTCTGCGACGCGTTCGCCGACGTGACCGCAGCGTCGGGACCACCCGAACCCGGACCAGTCGACGGCGTCGAGGTGACCGCCTCATCGTTCCGGGACACCCACACCCCCGACCTCGTCCTCGACGGATCAACCGAAGGGGACTCCTTCTGGTCCTCGGGCCAGGACCCGCCGGCTTGGATCCAGGTGACCTTCGGCGAACCGAAGACGATATCGGGGCTCCGTCTGATCGTCAACCAGAACCCTCCCGGCGACGCCGTCAACGTCCTCGAGATCCGCGTCGACGGTGAGTGGAGCGAAGTAGACAGGTTCACGGGCTACACGGAGTCCCTCGATGTCCTCGAATGGAAGCCCGACCGGCCCGTCGAGGACGTCGAGGCGTTCCGCGTCACGACCCTGGAGTGCTCCTCATGGCCGGAGTGGTTCGAGTTCGAGATCGACGCAGAGGACTGACACCGCTCCACACGCGCCCCCCTGTTCCTGCGTGAGAAACCCCCCAGTGCGGCAGCCATCTCACGCAAGAACGGAGGAGGTGGTGGAGCTGAAGGCCTTCGGGTCCTGCTCCGTGAGGAAGGCGTGTCGTTTCGAGTGACCAAGACGTGGAAACAGTCGACCGACCCGGACTTCGAAGCGAAGAAGAACCGGGTCCTGGAACTCTATGACATCCTCGACGGTAAAACCGAACCCGGTGTCGACGATCCGCAGGTGGTGTTGTGTATGGACGAGTTCGGGCCGCTGAACCTGTCGCCCCGTCCGTCCCGGTCGCCAGTAGGCGCCGGCAGCATCGAAGACGTCGCCACGCGGCGGAGGAGACGACGAGCGACGTATCGGCGGACACTCGAGATGAGGCACCTGTTCGCAGCCCACGACCTGGGCGTCGACAAGATCTACGGCCATATCAAGACCAACAAGCGTCACGTTCCTGGCGTTCTGCCGGTACCTGCGCAGCCTGTACCCGCCCGAGGTGCGGATCGCCATCGTGTTGGACAACTTCAGCCCACACTTCTCCGCGAGGGTCGATACCCGCGTCGCTGACTGGGCTTCGGACAACAACGTCGAGTTGGCGTCTGTACCGACCAACGCTTCACGGCTGAACCGGATCGAAGCCCAATACCAGGCCCTGCGCTACTTCACCCTCGACGGCACCGACCACCAAACCCACCAAGAACAGAACTCGATCATCCGCCGCTGCATCAGATGGCACAACAGCAACGCCAAAGACCAGACTCTCCAAGAACTGGCAAAATGACCAAACGTTGCCTGACGCGGCACCAGTAAGTGATCTTGTCGACAATGTCCACCCCTCCACCGACCGAGCGACCGGCGAGGGCGGGAGGGGCCTCACAGCCGCCCCTCCCGCCAACGATCACGCGCTTGGCGAAGCCGAGAAGCTCATTCCGAGGACCTCGTCCCACACCTTGCGGCTGGACGCGGCGGTCACCCCGTCCGTGGTGTTGTCCCGCAGGATCAGCTCGAAGCTGAAGGCGCAGAACTGATACCCATCCGGGATCCACTGGCCGGCCGTCGGGGTCACTGGAATATCGACGTAGCCATCGAGATCCGAGGAAGCGATCTCGGTTGTTCCATGGAATCGAGCCGAGTTCGGATCGTCGCCCGGGTACGCGTCGCTCACGTCTCCGGTGAGGCCAATCGCGACGTTCGAACCACGGATGGCTCTCAGGCTCCATGCCGCCAAGAACCCATCGGCGTCGGTGGCCCGCAGCCGCACGTTGAGAGCGGCGCCTGCCGTTGGCAGATTGACCATCGTGCAGTCACCAAGATCACCTTGGCCTGGCAACGAAACCGATGCGATGTCGCCGACGGCGGGCTCCATGTCGACGTACAACCCGACGACATCCGTGGCGCCGGGAACGACCTGGCGTGAGACGTCGTAGCCGCGAATCCGGAACCAGACCTTGCCGACCCGGCGTTCGAGACCAGCCGGCAAGTAGTCGGCCACATTGAGCCTGGCCTTCAGGTGCTGCACGCCCAACGACCAACCCGCTTCACGCTCGATGTTGCGGTACACCGGAACATCGTCATCGACGGGACCGGTATTCGGAAAGCAATCCCCGGCATCCTCGGGCCCGTACGACTCCAGTGTCCACACGCCTGTGCCCTGTTGCCGAAGCCCCCGTGCCGCAACGCTCAAGGAGCGCCAACCGCCTGACTCCCAGACCTCCATCGTGTAACAGTGCACCTCGGGCTGGGTGTCTTCAAAGCAGCCGTAGAAGTTGACGGTCCCTCGCCACGCCGCGTTTTCGACCGCCGGGCCGCTCTCGCTGGCGCTGGTATTCGTGATCGTACCGTCGAACTTCAGGTTCGAGTGCGGGTTGTTGATGATCGGGATGTCACCCAGGTACTGGAGGACACGATCGCCGCGGCATGGTTTCGGCAGCAGCTTGCCTGCCGGGATGCACAGGTCGATCCGGCGGATGTTGCCGATGTTGTAGTACGGCGCCGTCTCGTGCGTCGCCACACCCTCCGGCTCCTCGACGAATTGGATGATGACATCGGGTCGAGCCTGGGTCACGGCGGATTCGCCTGGAGCCACGTCGATCTGAGACTCCTCGATCACCTGCGCGGTCGAGCGGGCGAACCGGAAGAGGTAGTTGCCGAACTCGTCCGTGCCCGTCACTCCGAGGGACTCGCGATTCCCAAACCCTTCGTACGGGCCACCTGCCAGCTCCTCAGAGGTACGGTCGTACTCCTCGAAGCGCAGTAGTGCGTTGCCGATTGGATCCACGTCACAGCTGAAACGAGCACGCAACTTGCCAAGCGC
The DNA here is from genome assembly GCA_002897675.1 of bacterium BMS3Abin02. Taxonomy (NCBI): domain Bacteria; species bacterium BMS3Abin02. The sequence goes on from BDSU01000008.1 coordinate 107,379, forward strand.
TGAGATATCGGAGGCCTCGAGCATCGTGCCCCACCGGCTGGCAACTGTCGCGGCTTTCACGTTCTTGTCCTCGACCGCGATCGTCTGCTTCTTCGATCGACCTTTCGTCACGAGCTCGATCTCGGCGCTGCCGGACACCGCCAGCCCGTCGCGGGACACGCCACCGAGCGCAAGCACCACCGGGGTGAACCGATCTCGACGCTGCAGGATCGCTTCGGTCCGACCGGGATAGGCGCGTTCGAGCGCGGCGGCGATCTCCGGATAGCGGACGACTCGTTCAAACTGCGCGAACGTGTCGATCACGATCCATGGACGCGGGAAGCACGGATTCACGAGACAAAGACCCGAGTACGACTTCGCGGCGCCGTAGACGATGTACTCGCTGTCGGTGATGCCCATCGACGCCGTCAGCACGAGGTCGTTGAAATCCTCGTCGCCTCCTCCGCCATCGTCGCTCTGGATGTCGACCTGGAACAAGCTCCCGTTGACCCTGAAACTCGTGAAGCGCATCCTCGACGGGCGCCACGAGATGGGACCGGTCGGGTTGTTCTCGATCGACACACCCCACTGCGACCCGGTGACCTGCACTGGAGCCGTCGCCACGTCCCCCGCATACGTTCCATCGACGCCGTTGGTCGACCCTTCGATCTTGAACCGCTGCTGCCAAGCCGCACTCTTCGACTTGACAGAAACGGTCCATGTGCCTTGCAGAGCGATGGTCATAGCGACCCCCTTCGTACGGCAGAACACCCCTGGGACTCTCCCACCGAGTGTCGTAGCTGGTCTTCGACCGGGTACCACATCGGTAGGTATTCCGCGCAACCGTGCGTGACCAACGTGCCACACTCAGTGAGCTTCGTCAACGGAATGATTTCGCGACTCCGACCCGCTCCCCGATGACACCGCTGCCGGTGCCTGGGATCCCGAAAGTGGCAGATGGAGGTAGCGGCACCGCGATCTCTGAGGGCCTGACCAGTGTGCCGCGTAGCATCGCTGTCCATGACTGCCGACTGTGTCTTCTGCCGCATCCCCGCCCGTGAAGATGCCGGCCACAGCCGCAAAGCTGATGTGGTCTTCCGATCGCCTGAGACAACTGTGTTCGTCGGCACAGGACGGTGGACGGACAAATACTCGAACGTGCTGGTCATCCAGAAGGATCACTACGAATCCCTCTTCGACCTCCCCGACGAACTCGCATCGCTGCTGCACCACACAGGTCGCATCGTCGCCGACGGGCTGGTCGACGTGTTCGAGTGCGACAGCATCAGCGTCCGACAGGACAACCGACCTGCAGGCGGCCAGGAGGTGCTGCACTGGCACATCCACCTGACCCCGAGGTACCCGAACGACGTGGGCGCTCCGAAGTCCGCTGACAAAGAGTTCACGGACGACAACGCCCGAGCGGAATGCGCGAGGCAGCTCCGCTCTCATCTGGAGCACGACAGCCACACATGAGGGACACCACATACCCCGCCCTGATCGGAGGACCGAGGTCGGCGTTCTCACGCAAGAACGTGGTCTGGCGTTCATGAACACCGGCCCGCGCGCCGACACGGTGCTCGTGCATCATGGCTGCCGGCGTCGGGGCGAGCGCAACGGTCGCGCGTAGACTCGATGCAGATGCCCCATTCGAGTGTGCCTGAATGCGTGAGGATCGACGGGTCCAATCTCCGGCAGGCAGTCGAGGCCACGTGCGGACACTGTCTGTATTGGGAGGAGCCTGAGTTCTTCGCCACGCTGGAGGCAAAGCCGTTCCCGCCGGTGTGGGTAGATCACAAGCGGGCCTGGTTCGAGAAAACCTGGGCAGAGTGGGGAGCGTGCGGTTTCCTGGCTCTGTCGGATGGAAAGCCTGCCGGCTACGTCCAGTACGCACCCACTCAACGCTTCCCCGGCTTCTATCGGTACGACTATGGGATGGAGAAGCCCCCTGACGCCGAGGTCATGGTGACCTGCCTCCACGTGCCGGTACCTTTCCGCGCCTCGGGGATTGGCACACGGCTGTTGCGCGCGGTGGTAGACGACATACGGGCGCGTAGCCTCGGGCGCCTTTGGGCGTACGTCCGAGTCGACTCGGCCAACAACCCCGCGGGCCCGCTCGACCTCTACCTCGCCGGCGGATTCGTAGAGGTCGCGAGGAGCAAAGAAGT
>BDSU01000009.1 GCA_002897675.1 bacterium BMS3Abin02
AGGAGACCGCCGACGACCACCATCGTCGCCACCGGTGCCGCGGCCCCGAACATCTCGGCATGGGCCCTGCCCACCTCGTCGGCGTCGCCCGCGTCGGTCAGGAACATCCGCGTACGCACGATGTCTGCTGCGGTTGCGCCGGCTGCCTCGAGTGACGCAATGATGATCGCTCCGCAGCGCCGCATCTGTTCGTACGCGGTCGACGCCACCGGTTCGCCCCCGGGAGGAATCGGCGCGGTGCCCGCAATCAACACCCTGTCCCCGACCCTGACGGCACGGGAGAATCCGTACGCAGGCTCGTACGGGGAGCCGGAATGAAAGCGCTCTCTCATGATTCCTCCAACATCGCTCTTGCTTTTGCCACGTCCAGTCCGATCTGAGTGACCAGTTCGTCCGCGCCGGCAAACCGTTGCTCGTCCCGAACTCGACCGACGAACTGCAGCGTCATCGACTCGCCGTAGAGGGTCGGAGCCACGTCGAGGAGATGGGCCTCAACAACGCGCCCCGTTCCCCCGAACGTCGGGCGTACGCCGATGTTGGCAACAGCGGGATGGGTCCTCTTTCGGACGGTCGCCCACACCGCGTAGACCCCGTCTGCCGGAATGAGAAGTTCCTCGGGAATGTCGAGATTCGCCGTCGGATACCCGAGGTCCCTCCCCCGCCCGTCACCGTCGGCGACCGTACCCTGCAACTCGAACGGCCGGCCCAGCGCGTCGGCCGCAGCTTCCACATCCCCTCGGGTCAGCATTCCACGGATGGCCGAGGAGGACAGGGTCTCACCGTCTTCGCGAAGCACATCGACCACATCGACCTCGAACCCGAGTCGTGACCCTGCAGATCGCAGCGTGTCCACACCCCCCGAGCGATCCACACCGAAACGGAAGTTCGACCCGACGACCACGAGCCTGGCATGCAGGGCATCGACGAGAACCTGGCCGATGAACTCGTCCGGACACATCTTTCGGATCTGATCGAACGGGAGTACTCCGGCAACGTCCACACCGAGACGCTCGAGGATGTCGAGACGACGTTCGATTGTCGTGAGCATCTTCGGTGCCTTCGCCGGCTCGAGAACCGCCATCGGATGGCGATCGAAGGTAAGGACGACCCTGCGCCGTGCGCCGAGGGACACGCCCATGGTCTCGAGATCCTCGATGACCCTCTGGTGGCCCCGATGCACACCGTCGTAGACGCCGATCGTCACCGCGGAACCCTTCGAAGGCAGCGACCACCGTACCGGATCACCGTACAGGACCTTCACGCGACCACCACCTCCGGACTCCACAGCCGGCCCTGGGAGCGATACACCGCCAGGAGGTCCCCACCGGAATCGAGTACCCGAACGTCGGCTTCAGCAGGCGCGTCTGCGCCAAAGGTTCCGACAGGGAACTGCATCCCATGCCGGACCGCCACGGACGTCTTGTCGTCGACGTGCACGGCAGGGAGGTCCTTGAGGCCGTCCGCCATCGAGATCACACCATGGTTCGGGGCCGCCTTCACAACTTGTTCGATCGTCATTCCGTCCCGATCCGCGTCCATCCATCCGACGTGTGTCCTTCGCAGGGACCCGATGTGGGCTCCATCACCGAGCGCCTGGCCGAGATCCGCGCCGAGGGTCCGGATGTAGGTCCCACTCCCGCATCGCACGCGCAGCGTGGCTTCCGGATACGGGCCGGGGGCGAAATCGAGCACATCGATGCCATAGACCTCCACTATCCGGGCGGCACGCTCGATCTCCTTGCCCTCCCTGGCGAATTCGTACAACCGTCGCCCACCCACCCGGACGGCGGACACCATCGGTGGCACTTGCGCAATGACCCCGACAAAACGGCCCACCACGCCACGAAGCTCTGCTTCGTCGAACGACATGGGCTCTCGGCACAGGATCGCCCCGTCGCCGTCGAGAGTGTCGGTGGTGACCCCGAAAACGACCCGGGCAACGTATTCCTTGGGATATGCCTGGATGAAACGCAGCAGCCGAGTCGCTTTCCCGAGACCGAGAACGAGGAGTCCGGTGGCAGAAGGGTCCAGCGTCCCTGCGTGTCCGACCTTCTTCTGATCGACGATCCCGCGGACCTTCGCGACGACATCGTGCGATGTCCACCCGGAAGCCTTGTCGATGGGCAGGAACCCGTTGATCACAGTCTCGCCTTGATTGCCGCGATGATGGTGTCCGGTGGTCCGGCGTGCGAGAAACCGCCGGCGTTGTGGTGCCCACCCCCACCGTACACGGAGGCGATCGAGCCGACATCGATCCCACCCCTCGAGCGGAGGCTCACCTTGAAGGTACCGTCGGCCAGCTCCTTGATCAGCACGGCAACTGCCGCCTCCCAGGCAAGACGGACCGCATCGATGAGAGGGTCCGTGTCCTCCATCCCGATCCCCCATCGAGTCAAATCCTCCTGGTACAACACGGACCAGACGATGTCCCCGTCGAGTTCCGCACGGGCGAGCACATCGCCCTCGAGTTTGAGAAAGGAGAATGGAACCCGCTCGTACATGTTCTGACCGACGACTTCGGGCCGGGCACCGGCCTCGAGCAGCTCGGCTGCGATCCGCAGCACCTCCGGTGACGTGTTCGAATACTGAAAACGTCCGGTGTCGGTAACGATGCCCGTCAAGAGCGCCGTCGCGATCGACCCGTCGATCGGCCACCCGAGTTCGCCAAGCAGCCGAAACACGATCTGTGCAGATGCGGCGGCCTCGGCGTCGATCACGTTGATATCTCCGAAACCGGGATTCGAGATGTGGTGGTCGATCACGATGAGGCTCCCCGACGACGTTGCCGACGGCACGAGGCTTCCGAGACGGTCCAGAGACGCGGCGTCGATGCTCACCATGACCTCGGGCTCCGTCGGAAACTGCTTCGGCGGTACGAGGAGCTCCAACGGGAGGTACTCGTAGATCGGAGGCAGGGCGAACGGCTCGCCAAAGGACACGACGCTGGAGCGACCCGCCAGACGCGCCGAAGCTGCGAAGCCGAGCGCAGAACCGATGGCGTCCCCGTCCGGACCGACGTGACACGCCACCGCGATCTGTGAAGCGTTCTCGAGCTCGGCGACGGCGGCATCGAGCGAAATCACAACTGGCCGCTCTTGTTCGCGATCTTCCTGAGAAGGTTTGAGATCTTGGCGCCCTCCACGATGCCGTAGTCGGGAGAGAACACGATCGCGGGCGTGTACTTGAGCCGGACACGATGACCGACCTCACCGCGCACATGCCCCGCGGCAGCTTCGAGCGCGGCCGCGCACGCCTCGTGCTGCTCGGCGGATCCCAGCACCGAATAGTAGACGTGAGCAGTGCGGAGATCGGGGGTCGTCTCGACTCCGGTGATCGTCACGAACCCGAGTCTCGGGTCTTTCAGGCTCCGCACGATCTCGGCGATCTCATGCAGGAGCATCGAGTTCACCCTGCGGAGTCGCGGGCTCGGCGAACGGGTCACGACTCCTCCAGATACGACATCGCCACCTCGAGGACCTCGACGTCGTCGCGGTGCTCGATGCGACGCCGAATTGCTCCTGCCTGCTTGAGCAGCTCCGCATGATGCCCCGACACGAGGGCTACTCCGACCGTCGACCGCTGCCACTGGTCCTGAAAACCGACCTCCGCGACCGAAACGCCGAATGTGCGCCGCACATCGTCGAGGAGCGGCCGCAGAACGCCCCGCTTCGCTTTCAGTGACCGGGCTTGCGGGATCCGGAGCTCGATGCGGAGTGCTGAAGCATGCATGCCGTCACTGCCGGGCGACTTCCTTCAGCACGTAGGCCTCGATCATGTCGCCTTCCTTCACGTCGCTGAAGCGCTCGAGACCGATACCACATTCGTAGCCGGCCGCCACCTGCTTGACGTCGTCCTTGAAGCGACGCAGAGAATCGATCGTCCCGTCGTAGACGACGATACCGTCGCGAAGCAATCTCGCTCTGGCTCCTCTCACGATCTCGCCTTCGGTGACGTAGCTCCCCGCGATGTTGCCGGCGCGAGGGACCTTGAACACCGCTCGCACTTCGGCGGAGCCGAGTACCTGCTCGATCTCCTCCGGAGCGAGACGCCCCACCAGCATCTGTTCGATCTCATCCAGCAGCTCGTAGATGACGCTGTACGTTCGAATCTCGATGCCCTGTTCTTCGGCGGCTCTACGCGACTTGCCGTCCGGGCGAACGTTGAACCCGATGATCACCGCCTCCGTGACATCGGCCAGGCTGACGTCGTTCTCGTTGATTCCACCCACCGCTCCGTGGATGATCACGATCTTGCCGCCCTCCCTGCCGATCTTCGCGATCGCGTCGCGGATCGCTTCGAGAGATCCGTGCGCATCGGCCTTGATGATCAGTCGCAGCTCCGCCTCGTCCGCGTTCCTGAGCTGCTCGAGCAGTAAGGCGAGCCGCTCCCGAGCCGTCGGAACCACTGCATCTGCCAGCTTGAGCTTGTCTTTGACCTTCGCGGCCCTGGACCGGGCCTCGCGTTCGTTGGCGACGACCTCGAACCAGTCCCCGGCAGTCGGTACGGACTCCCAGCCCATCACCAGCACGGGTGTTCCCGGTGTAGCTTCTTTCACCTGCTTGCCACTCTCATCGAGCATGGCACGAACCCGTCCCGACACAGCGCCGGACACCAGAGCGTCGCCTCGGCGCAACGTTCCTCGCTGCACGATGACGGTCGCAACGGGACCACGCCCCTTGTCGAGGTTGGATTCGATGACGGCGCCCGATGCAGGGGCATTCGGGTTCCCCTTGAATTCCTCGACTTCCGAGATCAGCTCGATCATCTCGAGGAGCTGGTCGATGCCCAAGCCCTGCTTGGCGGAGATCTCGACAGTGACCGTGTCGCCACCGAGCTCCTCTGCGACGAGGCCGTACTCGGTGAGCTGAGCACGAACCTTGTCGGGGTCGGCCCCGGGAAGGTCGATCTTGTTCAGCGCGACGATGATGTCCACACCGGCGGCTTCGGCATGGCTGATCGCTTCGGCGGTTTGAGGCATGACACCGTCTTCGGCGGCGATCACGAGAACGACGATGTCGGTGACATTCGCTCCCCTGGCGCGCATCGCGGTGAACGCCTCATGACCGGGCGTGTCGATGAAGGTGATCCTCTTGCCATCCCTCGTCACCTGATACGCGCCGATGTGCTGGGTGATCCCGCCGGCTTCTCCGGCGACGACATTGGCCGAGCGGATCTTGTCCAGAAGGGTGGTCTTGCCGTGATCGACATGGCCCATGACCGTCACGACGGGTGGACGGGGGACCAGGTCCTTCGGATCGTCGTCGAAGACCGGGATGGCGCGAGAAGGTTCAGGAGCCTCCTCCGCCGCCGCCTCGACATGGACGGTCACGCCGAGTTCTTCTGCGACGAGCTCGATTGAATCTGCAGGCATCGGTGAGCCTACCGCGGCCATCTCTCCCATCAGGAGCAACGCCTTGACGACATCGCCGGTGGGCGCCCCGATCGCGTCCGCGAATGCTGCGACGCTGATTCCGGGTTGGATGATGATCGGCGCCGCGACGGGCGTCTCGACCTCCGGTTCCGGCGTCTCGACCTCCGGTTCCGGCGTCTCGACCTCCGGTTCCGGCGTCTCGACCTCCGGTTCCGGCGTCTCGACCTCCGGTTCCGGCGTCTCGACCTCCGGAGCAGTGACCTCCTCGACATCCTCGAACGAAGCGACGATCAGTTTCGCCGCGGCCTCGTCGAGTGCGGACGAAGCGGTCTTGACCTCGATGCCGAGCTCTGCGGCGCGAGCGAGAACGAGCTTGGATTCTCGGCCCAGCTCCCGTGCCAGCTCATAGATGCGTTGCTTCGCCATCTGTCAGTCCCCGGCCTCGTCCTCTGTGCCGTCTGTCTCCGTCGATGCGACCGGAGGTTCCTCCACCGGTCCTTCGGACTCCTGCGCGGTACTCTCGCTCGTCGACTCCTCGGTGATCGGGGCGTCGAGAGTCTCCTCCGGCACTTCTGCCTTCGCCTCTTCTGCCTTCGCCTCTTCTGCCTTCGCCTCTTCTGCCTTCGCCTCTTCTGCCTCTCCGTCTGCGTCTTCGGTCTGGGATCGAATATCGATGCGGTAGCCCGTCAGTTTTGCCGCAAGGCGGGCGTTCTGTCCCTCTCGGCCGATGGCCAGTGACAGCTGATGGTCCGATACGATCACGATCGCGGACTTGTCCTCTTCATCGATGCGAACCTCCTGCACCTTGGCCGGACCGAGCGCCTCTGCAATGAACTGCGTGGGATCTTCCCGCCACTGCACCACATCGACTTTCTCGCCGCGAAGCTCATTCACGACCTGTCGCACCCGTGTGCCACGCGCACCCACGCAGGCACCCTTCGGATCGACGTTCGGGTCGTTCGATGCCACGGCGATCTTGGTGCGGTGGCCGGGCTCGCGGGCAATCGCCCTGATCTCGACGGTGCCGTCGAGCAGCTCCGGAACCTCGAGGTTGAGCAGCTTGCGGATGAAATCCGGATGACTGCGACTCACGACGATCTGTGGGCCCTTCGTCTCACCGCGAACCTCGATGATCAGGCCCTTGACTCTGTTGCCTCGCTCGAGCCGTTCGTACGGGATTCGTTCGGATCCCGGCATCAACGCCTCGGCGTCACCGAGGTCGAGGATGGCATAGCGATGGTCGACCTGCTGGACGATACCGGTGATCAGATCTCCCTCGCGGCCCTCGTAGAGGTCGAAAACCTGCTCGCGCTTGGCGTCGCGCAGGCGCTGTGCGATCACCTGCTTGGCCGTCTGTGCGGCGATCCTCCCGAAGTCGTCCGGCGTGTCCTCCCACTCGTCGATCACATCGCCGTCCTCATTGAGCTCCTGCGCATAGACGGTGATGTCACCGGCGTTCGGATCGATCACCACGCGTGCTTCCTCCGCGGCACCGGGACTACGTTTGTAGGCAGATACGAGCGCGTTCGCCAGTGCGTCGAGGATCGTCTCGACCGGCACACCGCGTTCCTGCTCGAGCAGTTCGAGTGCCTCCATCACCGCAAAATCCATCTTCATCGGCTTCCCTCCTTGCGTCGCGCCTTCCCTGGCTTCGCGTTGCGTTCCCAGCGGAACACCGTCTTCGCAGACGCAACCTCACCCATCGGGAGCGTTCTCCGCTCATGTCCCACAACGACGACACAGGAGTCTTCGTCGAAAGCTTCCAGCACACCGCGATGACTGCGGCTCCCCGCAACCTCATTTCGGGTCGTGATGGAGACCTCGCGTCCGACTGCCTTGAGGAAGTGGGCAGGTCGTCGGAGCTTGCGCTCGAGTCCGGGTGACGACACCTCGAGCGTATACGGGCCCGTCAGGTCCGCCTCCCCGTCGAGAAGGCGAGAAACGCCGTCGGTTGTCTCGGAGATCCGGCCCACGTCGATGCCGCCGTCCGCATCGACGAGGACGCGCAAGACACGGCCGGACCACTCGACATCGTCGAGCTTCAGGCCCTCGGCGGTCAGGTACCGCTCGAGTTTGTCCCACAGGGCAGTCTCGTTCATGTAGTCCTCGCACAGAAAGGCGGGCGGGCGCCCACCTTTTCAAGCGTCCATAGGTTTTACCAGGCGCGAGTATAGTCCACGTACTCTCTCGCCAAATGCTGCTGCTCCTCAGTACGCCTTGGAGAATACCGCCAGATGTTCACCCGGTGCGCCGCAGAAAATGCAGGGTCCGAGATCATCGGGTTGATCGAAGGGGATGTTCCGAATCGTTGCCTGCGTCTGCTGCTGGATCGCAGCCTCACAGTCGGGAGAGCCGCACCAGGCTGCGTGGAAGAACCCGCCCTCCTGTTCGATACCTTCCCGCATTTCTTCGAACGTTGCCGGGTAGGCCGTGTGCTCATCCCTGAACGCCGTGGCCCTGTCGAAGAGACCCTGCTGAATCTCCACGAGGAGATCGCCGGCAGCTTGCGCAACGCCCTCGATCGGAACGGCGCGCTTCCCTTCCCTCCCTGGTCGGTCCCGGCGGGCCAGAATCGCCTGGCCCTCGGCCAGGTCGCGCGGGCCGATCTCGACACGAAGCGGGACGCCTTTCATCTCCCAATCGTTGAACTTGAAGCCCGGTGTGACCCCGTCACGATCGTCCATCGTGGCGCGGAGGCCGCGATCGTGCAGGGCGCTGGTGATCTCCCATGCAGCTTCGTAGACCGTGTCGGCATCGGTGTCGGAACGAACGATGGGGACCACGACCACCTGGTGCGGAGCAAGCTTGGGAGGAAGAATGAGTCCCTGGTCGTCGCCGTGGACCATCACGGTCATCCCGATGAGGCGAGTGCTGACGCCCCAGGACGTTTGATGAGGATACTGAAGCTCGTTGTCGCGGTCGAGGAATCTCGTGTCGAATGCTTTGGCGAAATTCTGGCCCAGGTAGTGCGACGTCCCCGCCTGCAGGGCCTTCACATCCCCCATCATCGCTTCGATGCTGTAGGACTCGACGGCTCCGGCGAACTTCTCCGCATCGGACTTGATTCCACGGATCACCGGAGTCGCCGCCCAGTCCTCGGCAAAGCGCGCGTAGACGTCCAGCATGAGGAGAGCCTCGTCACGGGCCTCCTGCTCGGTCTCGTGTGCCGTATGACCTTCCTGCCACAGGAACTCGGTCGTGCGAAGGAAGAGGCGAGTTCGCATCTCCCAGCGCACGACGTTCGCCCACTGGTTGATCAGCAGCGGCAGGTCGCGATAACTCTTGATCCACTTGGCGAACATCGCGTTGATGATGGTCTCGGAGGTTGGGCGAACGACGAGAGGGTCTTCGAGTTTCTTGCCACCGCCGTGGGTCACGATCGCGAGCTCGGGAGAGAACCCCTCCACGTGCTCCGCTTCCTTCTCGATGAACGAATAGGGGATGAACAGCGGAAAGTAGGCGTTCTGATGGCCCGTCTCCTTGAACATGTCGTCGAGGGCCTTCTGCATGTGCTCCCAGATGGCATAGCCGTACGGCCGGATGACCATACAGCCTCGGACCGGTGAGTAGTCGGCCAGCTCTGCGCGCTGCACCACGTCGGTGTACCAGCGGCTGTAGTCCTCGCTTCTCGGGGTAACTTTCTGTTGCGCCACGGATCCTCTGCTTTCGGGTAGCAGGTGAGAATAGTCAGTCGTCGGTCGGCGCCGTTGCGACTTTGCCCACAGCGGCACGACGCTCTTCGGCGCGATTCACATCTCCCTGGCGTTCGAACAGATCCCTGGCGTCGGCCACGGCCTCGACCCCGGCAGTCGCGTCGGCTGCCGCCAGCCTCGCATCCGTCCCCTCCTCGACGAGCTTCCGTGCCTCCTCCAGGAGCGCCTCGACCATGTCCGCTTCAGGGATCACCCTCACCACCTTGCCTTTGATGAAGAGGTGCCCTTTGCCGCGTCCGGCAGCAATACCGATGTCGGCCTCTCTCGCCTCACCGGGCCCGTTGACGATACAGCCCATCACCGCGACCTGAATCGGCAGGTTCGCAGCTTCGAGGCGTTCCTGCGCCTCGCTCGCCACCTTGATCACATCGACCTCCGCCCTTCCACACGAAGGGCAGGCGATCAGATCGAGGCCTCTACGTTCGCGCAGGCCGAGATACTCGAGGAGTTGTCTCCCCGCCTTCGCCTCCTCCACGGGATCCGCGGTCAGTGAAAAGCGGATCGTATCGCCGATACCCTCCAAGAGCAACGTCGCGATTCCCGCCACCGTCTTGATGATGCCGGCGGGTGGTGGCCCGGCCTCGGTCACCCCGAGATGCAACGGGTAGTCGACTTGCCCGGAAAGCAGCCGGTATGCGCTCACCATGGACGGAACGTTCGAGTGCTTCACCGAGATCTTGATGTCACGGAATCCCACGTCCTCGAGATAGGCGACCTCCTTGATCGCCGATGCCACCAGGGCTTCCGGCACCGGGCCCCCGAACCGCCGGAGAAGGTCCTTGTCCAGAGATCCGGCGTTGACGCCGACGCGAATGGGAACCTCCCGCTCCCTGGCTTCCCGGGCGACCGTCTTGATGTGCTGCTCGTCTCGAATGTTCCCCGGGTTCAGACGCAGACCGTCGACACCGGCCTCGAGCGCCGCGAGGGCGAGGCGATACTGGAAGTGGATGTCGGCGATGATGGGCACGGGCGAACGGGGCACGATCTCGACGAGACCTTGAGCTGCTTCTACGGTGTCGCAGGTGACGCGGACGATGTCGGCGCCGGCACCCGCGAGGGCGTACACCTGAGCAAGCGTGCCGCCGACATCCGACGTTTTGGTCGTTGTCATCGACTGGACGCTCACCGGCGCGCCCCCACCAACGGGAACCCGGCCGACATGGACTACGCGGGTGGTCTTGCGCTGCATCATCCGAGACTGATCGGGTTGACGATGTCGAGCAGCAGCGACACGGAGAAGAGGAAGATCACGAGTATCATCACGGCGGCCGCTACGGGCATCAGTTTGCGCATGTCCGCCTTGCGGCCGGTGACCCGCTCGTACAGCGCCACCGCAAAGTGCCCGCCGTCCAACGGATAGAACGGCAGCCCGTTGAAGACACCGAGCACGATGTTGATCAGCCCGATCAACGCGAGCAGCGCCTGGAAGTCCAACCCCTCTCCAAGGTGGACGATGCCGATGGGACTCACGGGACGTATGTCGTTCGGCACATCGGTGTTACCGACGAACGCACCTGCCAGACGGGCCAGGGACGACGGACGAACGAGGTTCCCCAAGGCGGTGATCGTCTCGACGGTCGTGGTTCCCACGGCTCGTCCGGCGAGGCCGGCGGCACGGAACACTCCGACGGACTCACGCTGGTACTCCGGACTGACACCCAGGTAGCCGACCGTCTCGCCTCGTTCGTTCAGCGTCGATGCGAGAGTCGTATCGAGTTCGACGGTTGCGCCGTCCCGGAGAACCGTCAGGGACACCTCCTGGTTCGGACGATCGGCAATGAGCGCGGCAAGCTGATCCCAGCCGGTCACCTGTACCCCGTCCACCGACACGATCCGATCACCGACCTGGAGGCCCGCTGTGGCAGCAGGGCTGGCAGCGCCGTTGTCGAGCGTCGGTTGAATCGCCGCCATCGTCGTCAGTGGTCGGCTGGAGTTCTCGATGCCGTAACCGACGAGAATGCCGAAGAAGATCAGGAAGGCGAGGAGGAAGTGCAGGAACACTCCTGCCAGCACGACGACCGACTTCTCCCAGAACTTCTTGTCACGATAGGTGCGGCCGATGTCTTCGGGCGCCATCTCCTCGAGCGGATCCATGCCCGCGATCTTGTTGTATCCGCCCAGGGGAATCGCCTTGATCCCGAATTCGGTCTCGCCACGCGTCGTCGACCAGATCTTGGGCCCGAACCCGAGGAAGAACTCCGTGACCTTCATTCCGGTGGCCCGCGCGGCAACGAAATGGCCGGTCTCGTGAATCATGATCGAGACGACCACCGCGACAAGCATGATCACTCCGCCACTCATATCGCCCTCAACGGTACCGGGAGAGCGGGCATACCCACCATCAGCACGCACCGCCGATCAATGAGCTCGCGACCGCACGTGCCTCCGCGTCGACCGCGAGCACGTCGTCGACGGTATCGACGTCGATCGTCGGTATCCGCTCGATGGTCTGCTCGAGAACGGAAGCGATGCCGAGCAGTCCCAGGCGGCCGTCCAGAAACGCCCTGACGGCGATCTCGTCGGCTGCGTTGACGGCGGCCGGCGTCGAACCTCCTCTTCTCCCCGCCTCCAGGACGACACCGAATGCAGGGAACGCTTCTCCGTCCGGTTCGAAGAACGTCAGGGTCTTGCCGGCCAAGTCGAACCGGCCACCGCCACGCTCCCTGTTCGGATAGGTGATGGCGTACTGGATCGGTATCCGCATGTCCGGTTCACCGATCTGGGCCTTGAGCGATCCGTCCTCGAACTCGACGAGCGAGTGCACGATGCTCTGTGGGTGCACGACCACGTCGATGCTCTCGTACTCCATGCCGAAGAGGTGGTGCGCCTCGATCACTTCGAATCCTTTGTTCACCAACGTCGCAGAGTCGATCGTGATTCGCGGCCCCATCGACCACGTTGGATGCGCCAGCGCCTCGGCGGGTGTGACGTTGGCGATCTCGTCCCTGGTCTTGGAACGCAAGGGCCCACCGGAGGCGGTGAGGATCAGACGCCGCACGTCTCGAGAGCGTTCACCTACGAGACACTGGAACAACGCAGAGTGCTCCGAGTCGACGGGAATCAACTCTCCGCCGCCGCGTCTGAGCGCGTCGAGCACGACCGGACCACCTGCCACCAGGCTCTCCTTGTTGGCAAGAGCAAGGCGGTTGCCGGCTTCCAGGGCGGCAACCGATGCTCCGAGACCGGCAGAGCCGACGACGCCGTTCACGACCACCGTCCCCGGAATGGAAGCGAGTTCGACGAGCGCCTCAGGGCCGAACCGAACCCTCGAACCGAACGATCCGAATCGCTCCCGCTCCCCGCCGGTGGGAGCAGCCACACCGATGAGGGCCTCCGGGAATGTCTCTGCCAGCTCTGCGAGCGCGTCCGAGCCTCTGCGCGCCGCGAATGCCTTCACCTCGCGTCCGAGGCGTTGTGCGACTTCGATCACCTGGCGACCGATCGACCCGGTCACACCGAGCACGATGAGCGGCCGTGTCACGACAAGTAGCCGAGCCAGAGGAAGAGGACGTAACCGACCGGAATCGTGAACAAGTAGCTGTCCAGGCGATCGATGATGCCGCCATGACCTGGGAGTAGCGCGCCCATGTCCTTGACTCCCAACGCACGCTTGACGAGCGACTCTGCCAGATCACCCAACGGTGCGAACAGCGAGATGATGGCCGCCGTCCACAGCGCGCCCACGAGATCGAATCCGAACCACGAGATGAACGAGAGTCCGAACGCCGCAGCAAAAGCAACGATCACCCCGCCGACGAGTCCTTCCAGGGTCTTGCTCGGCGACAGGTTCGGGGCAAGGAGAATGCGACCGAATGAGCGCCCGACGAAGTAGGAACCGGCGTCGAAGAGAGCCGTGAGGAGGACGATGGCGATGATCAACTGTTGCGACTGGGGGGAACGGACGATCGGCATCGCGAACGACAGGAGGCCCGCCACCCAGATCACGCCGAAGATGGTGAACGAGGCGTTTTCCAAAGGGTTCTTGCGCGGGACGAGTGCGTACCAGAAGATGATCGCCACGATCGTGCCGCCGAGTGCCGTCGCCATCGCGGCGAGGGGACTGGCGCCGAACCAGGAGGCCGAGAGAACGGCTACCGCACCCAGGAAGCCGAAGAGCGCGAGCGGAACGTATCCTGCACCCCGGAGCGCGGTGTAGAACTCGCCGAGCGCGACGAGGGCCAGCGCACCTACCAGAAATGCGAACCAGCCGCCTCCAAGCGCCAACAAGGCCAGGATGACGGCAAGCAGCACGACGCCCGTGGCCGCTCGCACCAGCGTATCGGAGGGACCGGTGTCGGCGTCGGCCTCGGCCGTCGGTTGCTCGCCGGTCACGTCCTCGAAGCCGACGAGCCCCGGTTCCAATCCCGGCATCGAAGCCGCAACGGCCTGCATTTCGACGTCTTCTTGTGAGGCCTTCGCTATCGCTTCGGCGAGGTCCCGGTACTCCTCGGTCGTCGCACTCAGATAGTCGTCCCTGGTGAAACCGTCGACCACGGAAGCACCGGTCAAGAAGTCCTCGAAGTCCTCCACGTCTCGACCATTGTCGGAGACGTCTCGCTCGGGATCACCGGAAGTGTGCCCAGGAAACGCGACGACTTCGGCTCCGCTTTCGTCCTGGTGCTCGCTCATACTTCGAGGAGCTCCTGTTCCTTGTTGACGAGCAGCTCATCGACTCTGCTCACCATCATGTCCGTGAGCTCCTGGAGCTCCTTTTCCGCTCGCCGAATGTCGTCGTCGGAGATCTCTCCATGGAGCTCGTTCAGCTCGTTCATCGAATGGCGTCGAATGTTGCGCACCGCCACGCGACCGTCTTCGGCCATGTGGCGAACGACCCTTGTGAGCTCGACACGGCGCTCCTCGGTCAGTGTCGGAAAGACGAGTCGGAGAACGTGACCGTCACTGGCAGGGTTCATTCCCAGGCTGGAGGTCCGAATCGCCTTCTCGATGGCTCCGATCGACGTCTTGTCGTAGGGCTGGACGATCAACAAACGAGGCTCGGGTACCGAGAACGATGCGAGTTGCTGCAACGGTGTCGGTGTCCCGTAGTAGTCGACCATGACCCTACTGAGGATTCCGGCGTTGGCTCTGCCGGTTCTCACCGTGGCGAACTCGGCCTGCACATGCTCGATCGCCTGGCTCATCTTCCGTTCGGCTTCAGCGAGCACTCCTCGAATCATGACGCCTCCTAGTGAACCAGCGTCCCGATTCTCTCTCCTCGTACCGCCTTGACAATGTTCTCGGGCTCCGTGATGTTGAACACCACGATCGGGAGCTTGTGGTCTTTGCACATGGTAGCCGCCGTGGAGTCCATCACCCGGAGACCTTTGGAAATCAACTCCAGGTATCCGACCTCCGAAAGCAGGATCGCCTCGGGATTCTCCGAAGGGTCGTCGTCGTAGACACCGTCCACCAACGTCGCCTTCAGCATCACCTCCGCCCCGATCTCCACGGCCCGCAACGCAGCCGCGGTGTCGGTCGTGAAGAACGGATTTCCGGTGCCTGCCGCGAAGATGACGACACGGCCCTTCTCGAGATGTCGGATGGCGCGCAGCCGAATGTACGGTTCGGCCAACGACTGCATCGCGATCGCCGTCTGGACCCTGGTGGGAACCCCTGCATTCTCGATCGCGCTTCGCAGCGCGAGCGCGTTGATGACCGTCGCCAGCATGCCCATCGAGTCCGCCGTCGCCGGATCGATACCGGCCTTGGTCGCGGACACTCCCCTGAAGATGTTGCCGCCACCGACCACCACACCGAGTTCGATCCCCAACGAAACAGCTTCGAAGATCTCGCCGGCGATCCGCTGCACGCTCGCCGGATCGATTCCGTAGCCGACGGCGGGGTCGGCGAAGGATTCCCCCGACAGTTTCAACAGGACACGACGGGGCGCCTCTCGATACTCTGCACCCTCGCCTGAAACCATCAGGTTTCCTCACCGACCGCCAGCCTTGCGAACCGGCGCACACGGATGTTCTCCCCCATCGTCGCCGCCAGGCCGGCGACCATCTCTCCCACGGTGCCGTCGAAGGTCTCGGTCTTCACGAACGGCTGTTCTTCGAGCACATGGTCCTTGTAGAAGGAACCGATCTTGCCTTCCACGATCCTGGGAATGATGTTCTCCGGCTTGCCCTCGTTCCTCGCCTGGCGACTGATCATCTCGCGCTCGTGTTCGAGAGCGTCCGCCGGCACGTCCTCACGTCTGACCCAGCGCGGCTGGGCGGCGGCCACGTGCATCGCGATGTCGTTCGCCATCTGTAGGAAGTCCCCGCTCTTGGCGACGAAATCCGTCTCCGATGCGAGCTCCACGAGGACCCCGATGACCGGCCGGCCGAGCTGACGGTGGAGGTAGACACCGATGACACCTTCATTGGCCTCCCTGCCGGCCCGTTTCTTCGCGTCCGCCAGGCCCTTCTCGCGCAGATACTCCTTGGCCTTCTCGAAGTCGCCCGCCGTCTCGACGAGCGCCTTCTTCGCATCCATCATTCCCGCACCGGTCGTCTGACGCAGCTTCTGCACGTCTTTCGCGGTGAAGTCGGCCATCACTTCGCTTCCTCGTCGCTCGAGGAGCCCTTGAGCGCGATGTCCCTGCCCTCGATGCACGCAGCGGCGACGAAACCGGCCATCAGCTGCGCAGAGCGGATGGCATCGTCGTTTCCCGGTATGACGAAGTCGACGAGGTCCGGATCACAATTCGTGTCGACGAGTGCGATGACGGGAATGCCGAGGCGAGACGCCTCTTTGAGTGCAATCTGCTCTGCGTTCAAGTCGACGATGAACAGTGCCTGGGGCAGGCGGTTCAGGTCACGGACACCTCCGAGTACCCGCTGGAGTTTCCAGAGCTCGCGCCGCAGGTGCAGCCGTTCCTTCTTCGGGAGTGCCTCCATCTCGCCCGACTCGTCCATCCGTTCGAGTTCTCTCATGTAGAAGATGCGCTTCTGGATGGTGGCGAAATTGGTCAACATGCCGCCGAGCCATCGGAAGTTGACATACGGCATCTGCGATCGTGTGGCAGCTTCCTCGATGGGACCTTGCGCCTGCTTCTTTGTCCCGACGAACAACACCAGTCCACCGTCGGCGACGGCGTCCCTCACGAAGTCGTGGGTGCGATTGATCTGGGCGAGTGTCTGGCGCAGATCGATGATGTGGATGCCGTTGCGAGCGCCGTAGATGTACGGCTCCATCTTGGGATTCCAGCGCTTGGTCTGGTGTCCGAAGTGGACGCCGGCCTCGAGCAGCTGTTTCATGGTGACATTGGACACGGGTGTCCTCCTCTTTCGGTTGCTCCTCCGCCCGTCTCGATCCTCGGACCGCTCCCCACGGAACCAGGTTCCGACCGTCGGGAAGTCACGACAGGCGTGCGTGATCGCGCAACTGTACCACCCTGACGACGTGCGAGACTCAGTTGCCCCGAAAGGCCGGCTCGGTCAAGCGATGCCGCAAGCTCATCACGGACTTCGTGTGGATCTGGCAGACCCGGGACTCGGTCACACCCAGGACCTCCCCGATTTCAGCCAGGGTCAGTCCCTCGTAGTAGTAGAGGGTCAGGACGAGACGATCTCGTTCGGCCAGTCGATTGATGGCATCCGCGAGCACTCGCTTGACCTCCTCCTCCTGGTAGACGGCTTCCGGATCGACACCCTTCGGGTCGGGGAGCAGCTCGCCGACCTTGGTCTTGTCACGTCCTGGGGCCAGCAGCTCGTCGAGTGCAACGACTCCCGCCGAGGAGACCTCAGCCATCGTGTCGAGCAGATCCGAGAGTGGAACGTCCAAGTGTCCTGCGAGTTCCTCTTCGGTCGGAGAGCGTTGAAATCGGTGCTCCAGCTCGGCGTATGCGCGCTCCAACTCGCGAGCGCGTGCCCGCAGAGAACGAGGGGCCCAGTCGAGGGCACGAAGCTCGTCGAGAATCGCCCCTCTGATCCGGTTGATCGCATAGGTCTCGAACTTGACGCCCCTGTCGATGTCGTACTTGTCGAGCGCGTCCATGAGGCCGAAGATCCCGTCGGAGATCAGGTCGGACCGGTCCACGTTCGAAGGCAACCCGGCACCGATGCGGCCGGCGACGAACTTCACGAGGGGGGAGAAATGCAAGATGAGGCCCTCCCGGGCCTTTGGATCCCCTGTGGTCTTGAAACGCCTCCACAGTTCGTCCAGATGCTCGTCTGGTGCCCGGTCAGGCCCGCGGGTGACTTCGCTCATACGTCGCCTTGAGATGCTCACGGGTGATGGCAGTGTAAATCTGGGTGGTCCCCAGTTCAATGTGACCGAGTAACTCCTGGACAACGCGCAGATCCGCTCCCCCTTCGAGCAGGTGTGTTGCGAAGGAATGGCGCAACGCGTGAGGGAATGTCGCTGCACGCCCGCGGACGACTCGTCGGATTCCTCGGACACCGAGGGGACCGCCTCGCACGCCGATCCAGAGGGCCCCGCCGGCATCCGGAGAAGCGAGTCTGGGGCGTCCTGCGCCGAGATACCGATCGAGCGCCTTCCTGGCGGGACGGCCCAGAGGGACAACCCTTTCTCTGGCACCCTTGCCGACGACCCGGACGAACTCGGCGTCTCGAACGGTGTCAACCTGCAGACTCGCCAACTCCGACACTCGGAGTCCTGTCGCGTAGAGCACTTCGAGAAGTGCACGGTCTCTGAGCGACACCGGGTCGTGACCGTCCAGACCGTCGAGAATCACACGCACGGTCCTGCTGGGCAGGGCATGCGGGAGCGTTCCCGGTCGACGCGGCCTGCCCAGCCGATCGGAAGGATTGACGTCGATGGCTCCGTGCCGGACCTGGTCGGAGAAGAAACTCCGTACGGCGGATGCCTTGCGCGCCACGGAACGCCGGGCGTACCCCCTGGTGTCCAGGTAGGCGAGGAACCGGCGAACCATCGATCGGTCGATCTCGGTGATGCCGGCGACCCCGGCCCGATCACAGAACGCCATGAACTGGCCGAGATCACGGCGGTACGCAGCAACGGTGTGCACCGACAAGTTGCGCTGCGATGCCAACCGCATCAGATAGTCGTCGACGGGAGCACACGCCCAGTCGGGCGGCTCAGGGATTGCAGCCATGGGTCCATGGTTGCCGCAGATGCGGTGCTGGTCAATGATCCGCCGTCTCGGCGACCCGGCGCGTTGCGATGAACATGCCGGGGGCGCCCGTTCGGACGCCCCCGATCCTGCGAGAGGAGCCTCACGCGGCTTTGGTCGCTCGACCCAACTTCTTGGTCTTGCCGACCTTGACCTCCAGTTTCTTCGGCTTCCTGCTGAGACTCTCCGGAAGCGGCATGCGGATCGTCAGCACACCGCCCTCATAGTGGGCATCCAGCTCGTCGGCGTCGATGCCCTCCGGGATCATCAGGTCTCGCTGGAAGCTGCCGAAGGTCCGCTCCCGCACGTAGAGATCACCCTCTTCGACATCCCGCTCGAAGGAGCGCGAGCCACGAAGGTGAAGGACGTTGCCCTCAACGGTGATATCGAGGTCCTTCTCGGGGTCGATGCCAGGCAGTTCCGCCTCCACGACCAGGTTGCTGTGGTCGCGATAGATATCGACCCGCGGACGCCAGACCCACGCGGTCTCCGACTCCATGGGACGCAAGACGCCGAAGAAGCGATTCATCATGTCCTGCAGATCACGTTCGATCGACGTTGTGAACGGTGACCAATTGGTTGCCAACATAACTTCTCACCTCCTCTCACACGGTCTCTCCGGGGAGCCTCCCCCGGAGTGCACGGGCGGCGAGACGGTCCAGAAAGGGCGCGTTCCGCCTTCCCTGCATCTCCTACAACGCATCTGTATTCCCGTAATTCCCGTAGCTTCCGACCCGGTCGGGCAGGTAGTCACGGATTGGACCCGGGGACCCTTGGTCGACGCGGATACCGGGGTGGTCAACGATTCCGACAGACCAGACCTTCGCTTCTTCGCACGAGGCCAAGTGTCTCGAGACGGGCGACGTCCGCCAGCACGGAGGCCGCCGAGCGGTCGAGCTCCTCTGCCAGAGCGTCGACGGATCTCCCGATCGGACCGATGATCCGGAGGATCTCATCGCCTTGCGTGACAGAAGCCCGGCGTTCCGAGGGCCCCAGGACGATCGAAACCGCCTCGATGAGGTCGTCGGCGTCGAGAACGGGAAGTGCACCGTCCCTGATCAACAGGTTGCAGCCTTCGGACGTGGGACGATCGATGTCACCGGGAACGGCGAAGACCTCTCTTCCCTGCATGAGGGCGGTGCGCGCGGTGATCAACGCGCCACCGGTTCGAGCGGCCTCGACCACCACCACGACGGCCGAAAGCCCGGAGATGATCCGGTTCCGGGGCGGGAACCGCCAGCCGTTCGGGGGCGTCCCGGGTGGATACTCGGTGACGATCGCACCTCCGGTCACGACCACCTGCTCCCCGAGCGCACGATGCTCCTTCGGGTACCAGATGTCCGGTCCGCAGCCGAGGACCGCGACACCGCATCCGTCTGCGTCGACCACGCCGCGATGGGCAGACCCGTCGACGCCGCGGGCCAGCCCGGACACGACCGGCCAGTTCGCTTCTGCGAGGGCCCGCCCGTACGCGTTGGCCAGACGCATGCCGTACGCGGTGGCCCTCCGTGACCCGACGACGGCGACACCAGGTCTGGCCGGCAGTGCGCCACGCACGAAGAGCAGATCCGGACAGTCCGGAAGTCCGGCAAGATGAGAGGGCATTCCCTCACGCAGCACAACGGCGATGCCCTGCTCCGCGAGTTGTTCGAGCCGGTCGCCGGCGGACACGGCTGCCGCCAAGCGCGCATGCTCGGGTACGTCCACGGTCCCTTTCCGTATCGATGCCAGGATCGCGTCCGCAGAGCCCAGCCGATCGACCAGCTGAGCCCTGCGCGCAGGGTGCATCCCCACGTAGGCGACCTGCAGCCGCGCGTTCACCACTCACCCCGGAAACTCAGCGCTTCCGCGACGTGCGGCTCATCGACCGATGCCGAGCCGTCGAGATCTCCGACAGTCCGCGCGACCCGCCGAACCCTGTCGAAGCCACGCCCGGTCAGGGCGAACCGTTCCACGGCCGCCTCGAGCAACCGACGAGCCCCCGGCGTCCACTCGAGCTCATCCAACTGCCCGCGCCCGAGCCGGCCATTCGGTCCACCCCTGGCACGCTGCGGCGCCCGCGCCGCCAGCACACGCTCGGCAATGGACACACTCGCCTCTCCGGGCGGACCGAGCAGCTCCGATCGTTCGGGCCGAGGGATCGGCACCCTCAGATCGAATCGATCGAGCAGGGGCCCTGAGATACGCCGCCGATACCGCTGAATCGAGGTGGTCGAGCACGAGCACGGCTTGACGCGATCCCCGGCGAACCCGCACGGACACGGGTTCGTCGCCGCGACGAGCTGGATATCGCTCGGGAACCGGACCGACACCCCCTTTCGGGCGATCACCACCGACCCGGCCTCGAGAGGCTGACGAAGCGCATCCAGGATGTTCACCGGAAACTCGCCCAATTCATCGAGGAAGAGAACACCCCGATGGGCAAGCGAGATCTCACCCAGCACGGGAACACCGCTCCCGCCGCCGACGATGGCCGGCATCGTCGCGGAGTGGTGAGGAGCCCGAAACGGGGGTGCCGACGACGCCGGAGCCGGTCTCCCGGCTGCGCCCCACACCTGAGCCACCTCCAACGCAGTCTCCTCGTCCAGAGGCGGCAAGATACCGGGCAGGCGAAGCGCGAGCATCGTCTTGCCCGCCCCCGGCGGTCCCCACAACAGGAGATGATGCGCGCCCGCGGCTGCGATCTCCAGAGCCCGACGACCCGCAGACTGTCCCCGCACCTCGGCGAGATCGAAGCGCTCGCCGGGGACCGTTGCCTCCCTCGCAGGTACCGGGGCGCCCGGCGCACCCTGGGTTACGGCGATCGCCTCCGAGAGCGAGCGGACAGCCCTCACCTGGGCGCCGGGAACGCGTGAGGCCTCCCCCGCCGAAGCCTGCGGAAGCAGGCACGGCACACCCGCATCTCGCGCCACGATGCCTGCGCCAAGGCCACCGCGCGCCGATCGAACCGCCCCGTCGAGAGCGAGCTCGCCCAACGCCACCACGCTTCCAGCGTTCGGTGGAACACTCCCCGCGGCGGCGAGGACGCCGAGCGCAATCGGAAGGTCGTACGCCGATCCCGCCTTGGGAAGATCGGCAGGGGCCAAGTTGACGGTCACACGCCGATTGGGAAAGGGAAATCCCGACGACAACACGGCTGCCCGGACCCGATCCTTCGCTTCGCGCACCGCGGTATCAGGAAGCCCCACCAATGCGAATCCCTTTCTCGGGACACCAACGTGAACTTCCACACGCACGGGACGTGGCTCGACGCCGACAAGGGCGACAGATGTGACTGTTGCGAACATGGCCCAACCGTAGGGGTGGGGTGTGACAAGACCTTGAGACGGCCTCAGACCGCGTCGCCGACGGTCTCCCAAGGGTCGGGTGCCGTCACCGTGCGAGAAGGCGACCCGTCAGACCGTCGCACCGACGGATCCCACACCTCTCCGCAACGGGTGCAGCGGATCACAGACCCTTCCTCGACGAGCCGGTGCACACGCCACACGCACCAGTCGACGTTCTCCCGGTTGCGGCGACGTCCCGCGACCTTCAATCGAGCCATCCGACCAGAGCGAGCCGCCCACTCCTCACGTCCATCTCCACTTCGTGTTGTGGGGATCGAACGCCGGCGACCAGATCCGCTGTCCGATGCGAATGACGCCGCAGACCACACAGACCTTGCGGGTGAGACCGGCCCCGATGGCGTGTTCTTTGAACTGGTGGCTCTTGCATGTGCTCATACAAGAGACATCGGCCGGTGACACCGATCCTGCAGGAGCGTATCGAGTTGATCCGAATGGTCTAGTGCCCGTCTCCCGGCTTGAACTACACTGGTGTAAGTCGACGGAGGAGACAGGGTGCTGGCATTCGACACGAAAGTCGACGAAACGCAGATCGTCGTCGAGGCCTGCCTCGATCGCTACCGGGCGCTCGGCATCGAGGCGGAGGCGATCTCCTGGGATCGGATCACCCTGGAGCACCTGAGCACGAACGTGACGCCCGTGATCAGGACCGAGCGTCGCCTCGACTGCATCCTCACACGAGACACCCCTCGACGCGCCCATGGCCTCGTCTTCAGGCGCCTCGTCGGTGAAGGATGGACGGTGCACGCCTTGGTGCCCATGGAAACGCTCGGCGAGGCACACAGGGAATTGCGCGGGACCCCGATTCGGTTGCAGGGATGGTGGATCGACGAAGGTGGCGTACACTTCGGACGACCCGAGATTCCTTGAGACCATGCCCGTACCGCTCTACACCCAGACCGTCATCGCACTGATCTGGGACTTCGATCGCACACTGATCCCCGGCAACCAGCAGGATCCATTGTTCGAAGAGTACGGAGTGAACCCCCGGACCTTCTGGACGGAGGTCGATGGGCTGGTCGAGTACTACCGCCAGCGAGGAGTTCGGGTTGCCCGTGACACCGCATACCTGACCCACCTGCTCACCTACGTCGAACGAGGTGTTTTCGAGGGGTTGACGCGAGCGAAGCTGCGTGACCTGGGCGCCCGGATCGAGATGGCGCCCGGTATCCCGGAGTTCTTCGAGATCTCCCAGAAGTACGTCGCACAGAATCCCGAGTATGCCCACGAGGGGATCTCGGTCGAGCACTACGTCGTATCCACGGGGATCCTCCCCATGGTCGAGGGCAGTGCCGTCGCTCCACATGTCGACTGGATCTGGGCGAACGATTTCATAGAACAGCCTGCACCCCCCGGATACCTCGAGACGCTCGGAATCGATGAAGCCGACCATCCGATCTCCCATCTCGGCTACACCCTGGACAACACGTCCAAGACCAGAGCGGTGTTCGAGATCAACAAGGGAGTCAACAAGAACTCGACCATCGACGTCAACGCGTTGATGTCGGAGGAACAGCGCAGAGTGCCGATCAAGAACATGATCTACATCGCCGACGGTCCCAGCGACGTCCCCGTATTCTCGATTCTCAACCAGCGAGGCGGCAAGACGCTTGGCGTGTACACGACCAGTCCGACAAACAACTTCCGTCAGGTCCGCCAACTCCAGACGCAAGGTCGTATCCAGGGCATGGCCGAAGCCGACTATCGAGAGGGCAAGGCGGCTTCCCTGTGGCTGATCGACAGCATCGACCAGATCTCCAGGGAGATCGTCGAGGCGAGACGCCAAGCGTTCGCCGAGATCCCCCGTGCACCCGGACACGCCGACTGAGACCATGGAAGACCTGCGCTCCGTCGAGAGCCTGACCGTGTCGCCGGTGCAGGCGTATGCAGCCCGCAAGCGGTATGTCTGTCCGGGCTGCGATGGCCCCGTGGAGGTCGGTGTGTTTCATCTGGTCGTCGTGCCCGACAACGCCCCCGAAGCACGGAGGCATTGGCACCGAGGCTGCTGGTTCAAAGAGATGCGACGCCATCGATGAAACGTGCTCAGGCGACGCCGGGAACCCAGCGAATCTGAACGCCTTCGACGCCGAACGTGATTGCCACGAGGTCGACGCGGCGCACGTCGAGGTGCCGGGCAAGCGACCACACCTGCATCTCCTTGGCTTCATCGAACGCGTCGAGAGGGTCCTTGCCGTCGACGTTCCGTTCTCCGAGCCAGGTGGACTTCACCTCGACAGCGATGCGCGTGCCGTGCCGCTCGACGACAAGGTCGATCTCACCTCGACCGATGCGAACGTTTCGGTCGATAATCGAGAAGCCGCGTCGAATCAGGTAGTCGGCGGCGACGCGCTCCCCCAGCTCGCCCAGACGACGCGCCGTCAGAGGCGAACGCCGGGCTCCAGTTCTTCGATATTCACGTCGCGAAAGGTCAGCACGCGCACATGCTGCAGGAACCTCGCCGGTCGGTACATGTCCCATACCCAGGCATCCTCGAGCTCGATTTCGAAATAGGTCGAGCCTTCCTCGTGGCGGGTGTGCACATCGACACGGTTGGCGAGATAGAACCGACGCTCGGTCTCTACGACGAACCGGAACATCGGGAGGACGTCGCGGTACTCCTTGTAGATCTTGAGTTCGATCTCGGACTCGTACCGCTCCAGATCTTCCTCATGCATTCCAGTTCCTTCTTCCCGAGGCCACTCGATGCTACCAACCTCGACCACCACACGTTCTACACACGGCCGGTGACAGAAACGGTGCGAAACCGATCCCTGCTCGGCGTCGGTCGCCGGCTACAGGCCACCCAGGCGATCGAGCGGCCAGATACGGACGAACGCCTTTCCCACGATAGAGTCGACGGGAATCGGACCGAAGACACGGCCGTCCTTGCTGTGGTCCCGATTGTCTCCCATCACGAGCACATGGCCTTCCGGAACGGTCACAGGTCCAAAGTCGGGCATGCGGCTCCCCGGAAACACATATGGTTCCACGATCGGCACGCCGTCGATGAACAGCTGATTGTCTCGGATTTCGACAGTCTCACCCCCGACCGCGATCACCCGTTTGATCAGATCTTCGATGTCGGGCGAACGGAGCCCGAGGGACTCGCCAACGTGGCGTACGAGCGCATCGAACAACGGCTCATCGGCTTGTACCTGTCCCCACGGCGGTTCGAACACAACCACGTCCCCGAGCACAGGTTCGCTCCAGGTGTAGGCGAGTTTGTTGACCAGGACTCTGTCGCCTATCTCGAGTGTGGGCCGCATCGATCCCGATGGAATGAAGAAGGCCTGAACGAGGAAGGTCTTGATGACGACGGCGACCACCAGCGCGACCAGGATGAGAATTGGGAGTTCGATCCAAAACGGAGTGCGCGGGGATGCTTTGTGTGTCACAACCACTCGGTCGGCCCGCGATGCACTAGCGACGTTCTTTGATACGCGCCGCCTTGCCTACCCTGTCTCGGAGGTAGTAGAGCTTTGCACGCCTGACTTTGCCGCGCCGGATGACCTCGACCTTTTGGATGATCGGGGCGTGAACGGGGAACACACGCTCGACCCCCACACCAAAACTGATCTTGCGAACAGTGAACGTGCTCTTGATTCCGGATCTGTCGCGAGCGATGACAACTCCCTCGAAGACCTGCACGCGTTCGCGGCCCGCCTCCACGACGCGAACGTGGACGCGCACGGTATCGCCGGCACGAAAATCCGGGATGTCTTCGCGCAGGTACGCGTTTTCGAGCTGTTCGAGCATGTTCATTCGGGGAACTCCTTAGGGGGAGCATCGAGCGGGGAGCGATTGTAACAGGTCGAGCCGCCGATGCAGCAGCGCCGCCCGCAAGATAGCAGCCCTCGAACGCTCATTTGCCGGCGGACGGGTTCGAACGCTTGTTCCAAAGGTCCGGTCGACGCCCACGAGTCCGTTCTTCGCGTTGGCTCTGGCGCCACCGCTCGATCCTCGCATGGTCCCCGGAGAGAAGCACATCCGGCACGGTCCATCCGTGATAGTCGGCAGGCCTCGTGTATTGCGGCTCTTCCAGCAACCCGTCTCGAAACGACTCGAGTGTCGCAGACACGTCGTTGCCGAGGACCTCCGGAAGGAGACGGGCGACACCTTCGACGATTGCGAGTGCGGCCACCTCTCCCCCTGCCAGAACGAAATCACCCAGCGAGACCTCCTCATCGACGAGGTACTCTGCGACTCGCTCGTCGACTCCCTCGTAGCGCCCGCACACCAGGGTCAGGTGTTCCGTGCCGGCCCAACGATCCAGCGTGGACTGCTCCAAAGGTCGCCCCGCAGGGGTGAGCAGCACCTTGTGACTGGAGCCGAGGGGCTGGAGTGCTCGAGCGAGCGGATCGACCATCAGCACCATGCCGGGTCCCCCTCCGAACGGGGCATCGTCTACCTGTCGGTACCTGCCACGGCCGAACTCTCGCAGGTCGATCGTCGTGACGGCGAGGTGGCCGCCTGCGAGTGCACGACCGACGATGCTCACCTCGAGCGGAGAGGAGAAGAACTCCGGGAACAGGGTCACGATCGAAATCTTCAACCAAAAACCTCCAAACGGTGCAGCCCTAGAGTATCCTCTCGATTGATCGTGGTAGACAGCGACTTTACTTCCGCCGACCCGTGGGGTCTTCCCGTCGACGACCAGTCCGAGCGGGAATCAAACGAGACGGAGTTCGCTCCCGAACAGTCTCCGACACGGCCCGGGGCAGAACTCGAGCCGGAACCCGAGGACGCCGAACCCGAGACAGAACCCGAACTCGAGACAGAACCCGAACTCGAGCCCGAGGCAGAGCCCGAGGCAGAGCCCGAGGCAGAGCCCGAGGCAGAGCCCGAGGCAGAGCCCGAACTCGAGACAGAACCCGAACTCGAATCCCGGCAACCTCTCGTCTCGCAGGCGCACTCCGCTGCGAAGAACGTGCTCGATGCACTCGGTGTTGGGCTCGACGATCTCCCGAATGAACCGCCTGCGTGGATGGAACAACCAACCGGTACCGAAGCTGCATCGTCTCCACCAAGTGTCTACCAGGAGCTCACGGCGCTTGGCCATGACGATGCCATGACACATGAGACAGACGCGGAGATACCCGCTTCGCCGGGGCTCGAGATCGATACGAGCGGTCCTGTGTCTGAAGCAACGGAGCCGGCCGACCTCGACAAACCGGCCGACCTCGACGAAGCCGTCGAAGAGGCCGTCAGCGCCATCGAAGAACCCGCCATCGAACCACCGGCAGCCGACGAACCCACCAACCTCGACGAACCCACCAACCTCGACGAGCCCGCCGACCTCGACGAACCGGCCGACCTCGACGAAGCCGCCGACCTCGACGAAGCCGTCGAAGAGGCCGTCAGCGCCATCGAAGAACCCGCCATCGAACCACCGGCAGCCGACGAACCCACCAACCTCGACGAACCCACCAACATCGAC
>BDSU01000010.1 GCA_002897675.1 bacterium BMS3Abin02
TGGTGGCCAGGGGCAGAATCGAACTGCCGACCCCAGGTTTTTCAGACCTGTGCTCTTCCTACTGAGCTACCTGGCCGAGCAGATTGGCGGGGACGACGGGATTTGAACCCGCGACCTCCGGCTTGACAGGCCGGCGTGAACTCCAGGCTTCACCACGCCCCCAAGGCCGCTCCACGGCGCAGCCGCGTAGACGGCGGCAGTATAGGGGGTCTCGAACCCGCCCGGGTTGGTCAGCCATGACGCAGCAGGATCTTGCCGAACTGATCTTTGCCCTGCATGCGGCCCAGAGCCGAGGGGAGGTCGTCGAACGCGAAGACGGAGTCGATGAGTACCGGCACACGCCCGGTGGCAATGAGGCGTGTCGTCGATGCGAACTCACCGAAGTCGTACATGGTCGATCCGATGACTTGCAGTTGTTTGAAGAACAGCCTCGGGACGGTGAGTTCCACGGTCGTGCCTCCTGTCGCACCGCAGGTGACGAGGCGGCCGCCCTTCTCGAGCGAACGGATGGAGGTCTCCCATGTCGGTTTGCCGACATTCTCGAGTACGACGTCGGCGCCGCGTCCGATCGCAGCCTTGAGGGCGCGGTCGTAGCCCTCGTCGGAGAGGAACCCACCGTCCGCTCCCAGCGAGATCGCCTTCTCGATCTTCTCGGCATCCCGGGAAGTGACGAACACGGTCGCTCCCATCGCCTTGCCGATGAGCATCCCGGCGCTCGACACGCCGCCTCCGACACCGATCACCAGCAGTACCTCTCCGGCCTGAAGACGAGCCCTGTGCAACATGCGGTAGGCGGTGCCGTAGGCGAGACCGTACGCGCCTGCCTCTTCCCAGCTCAGCGACGAAGGTTTTGTCGTGACGTTACGGGCCGGGGCAACGACCTGTTCCGCGAAAGTCCCCCAACGATGCTCCCCGAGGATCTGGTAGGTGTCACAGAATGGTATGTCTCCGCGCAGGCACGCCGCGCAGTGTCCGCACGAGAGCGACGGGTTGACGATGACTTCATCGCCGATGGCCATTCCGGTGACATCTGCTCCGATGGCATCGACGACACCTGCACCGTCTGCGCCGGCGACGTGGGGGAGCGGGGGTTTCGGCATTCCCATGGACGACCAGATGTCGAGATGGTTGAGGGCCGAGGTCTCCAGGCGAAGCCGGACCTCACCGGGTCCGGGGCTGGGAGTCTGGACCTCCTCGAGCGTGAAGGATTCCGGTCCGCCGATGTCGTGAAGGAGCCAAGCTTTCATGGCAGGCAGCGTAGTAGCAGCCTGTCTCCGGGACAGTTCCAGAACGTCTCGATCATTCTGAGGACCCACTGAACCTCGTGTGCGGGGCATGTCGACGACGGCTCTCGGGGGTGACCGGCCCTGTCCAAGCGATGGTCCGGCGGTGGGCGCTGCTCGTCCTCAGAGCGCTGCGAACGCCTCGGCGAACTCGGCCGGGAACCGGGTCGGCTTGCCGTCGAGGTCGGTGACCGCGGCGCGGATCTCGAGCGTGGCGATCAGCGTGTCATCTCGGAACATCCGTTGCTGCCATTTGGATGACGCCCGGCCACGCTCCACGACCTCGGATTCGATACGTAACGTATCCCCGGACACTGCCGGACGAACGAATCGGGCATTCATCTCGACGACCACCACGTGGATGCCCGCGGCGGACATCTGATCCATGGCGAGTCCCACCGCTTCGAGCGCCTCGATGCGTGCGGTCTCGAAGTAGCCGAAATACGCGGTGTGGTTCACGTGGCTGTAGGGGTCCAGTTCGTAGAAGCGAACCTTGATGGTCGTCGTGCGTGCCATGAACGGACAGGCTACCGCAGGCACTCCGGTGGGGGCGTAGCATCGCGTCGAGGAGAGGAGACTCCAGGTGTTGCCCTGGTTGAACATTGCGGTGCTGACCGGCGCAACGGTCCTGACGTTCGCGTTCTACGTGGCGAGTGCTCGGCCGGCTGCCTTGTCGCAGCGGATCGGTGCGGAGGCCGCCTATCGGAGGTGCACGCGGTTCCGGATCCTCTCCGCGGTTTCGATGACGGTCGTAGGGGTCAGCTACGTCGTGTATGTGTTCTTCCCGCTGCCGTGGTCATTCCCGAAGAGGTTTCCCTGGCCCTACTGGGTGTCCGTGGTGGTCGCCGTCGTGATCGCCGTTCCTTCGGGCGTCGTGTTTGCCCGCGGGATGAGAGACGCGGGCGAGGAGACCATGGTTCTGAAGGAACAGCACACCATGTACGGCGGAATCTACGAGAGGATCCGGCATCCACAGGCCGCCGGCGAGGTCTGGTACTGGTGGGTGATTGCCTTCCTGTGCCATTCACCGTTTCTGGCGATCTACTCGTTCGTGTGGCTTCCGCTGTTTCATCTCATGTCGCGGGCGGAGGAGCGTGACTTGTTGATCCGATACGGAGACGACTACCGGGCCTACATGGAACGCACGGGCATGTATGTCCCGAGACGGGCACACACCGGCTCATAGGCCGACGACTCTGTCAGGGTCGATGCGGAAACGGATCAATGTGCCGGGCTCTACGGCGTGGTCGAGTTCGGCTTGCAGGATCGTCCCGTCGGACATCTCGAGATAGGTCGCGTAGTGGCCTCCCCTGAAGCTGCGTTGCGCGACGACGGCTTCGAGTGGGCCGTTTTCCGAAATGGCATCTTGCCTGATGATCACTTGGCGGGTGCCGTCGGAGACTCCTGGGGCTTCGAACGCGCCCCACGGTGCAACGGCGATTCCGCCGGACACGTTGACGGTGAGCACGTTGGTGAACCCGAGAAAGCGGGCCACCCATGCGTTCACCGGTGCTCGCCACACCTGCTCGGGAGTGCCCGCTTGGGCAACCG
Source organism: bacterium BMS3Abin02 (assembly GCA_002897675.1). Lineage (NCBI taxonomy): Bacteria > bacterium BMS3Abin02. The sequence continues at coordinate 2,835 of BDSU01000010.1, forward strand.
TGCCGTCTCTCAGGATGACGATGCGGTCGGCGATCCCAAATGCCTCCTCCTGATCGTGCGTGACATAGATCGCGGTGATGTTGTGTGTCACGAAGAGATCTCTGAGCTCCGGAACGATTCGTTCTCTCAACGTCCGGTCGAGGGATCCGACCGGCTCGTCGAGCATCAGGACCTTCGGCTCGGGTGCGAGCGAACGAGCCAGCGCCACACGTTGCTGCTCGCCACCGGAGAGATGCCCGACGCCTCGCTTCTCATACCCTGCAAGCCCGACCCAGCCGAGCACTTCTGCGACCCTGCGGTCGACATCGGGTCGATCCTCGATGCCGAAGGCGACGTTTGCACCGACCGTCATGTGTGGGAAGAGGGCGTAGTCCTGGAACATCAGCCCGAAGCCTCGGGCGTGCGGCGGTGTGTGATCGAGCGGCTCTCCGTCCCAGGCGATGGACCCGGAGTCGAAGCGCTGCAGCCCGGCGATGGTGCGCAGCAACGTCGTCTTTCCGCTTCCACTGGGCCCGAGGATCGCGACGACCGCACCGTCCGCCACGGTCAGGTTCACATCGTGGAGAAACGGCACCCCTTCGAAGGAGACGGCGAGGTCCTTCACCTCGAGCATCAGAAGTCACCCAACTCGCCGAAACGGAATCGTTCGATGAGGAGCATCGAGATTGCGGTGAGCACCATGAGGACCGTCGCGAGTGCCAGCGCCTGATTGAGGGTGCCGGGCCGTCCGAGCAGACGAAAGATCGCGATCGGCAGTGTGGGCGTCGACGGCCGGGCAATGAAACTTGTGGCTCCGAACTCTCCGAGGGACACGGCGAACGCGAACCCTGCGCCGACCAGTCCGGCACGAAACACCATGGGGAGGTCGATCCGTCGCCACACCCGGGAGGGGGGAGCGCCGAGCATCGCTGCGGCCTCGCGCAGCTTCTCCTTCACGGATCGCATTACCGGGACGGCGGTCCGAACGACGAAAGGGATAGCGACGAGCGCGTGCGCGAGCGGGATCAGCACCGGTGAGGTCCTCAGGTCGACCGGTCGTCCCAGCGCCACCAGGAAGCCGAATCCGATCGTCACCGCGGACGTGCCGAGCGGGAGCATCAGCATCACATCGAAAGCTCTGGAGAGGAGGCCCGTTCGATAGGCGACGACTGCGGCGGCCGCCATACCGACGGTCACCGCAAGCACGGTCGCTGCGATGGCAATGAGGATCGAATTACGGATGGCCTCCACCGGCGGGACGAAGAGAGCGGAGGTCGGCGTGGCAAGAGATCGGTAGGCGGCGAACCCGAATCCGGCGTCGGTCCGCAGCGACCGTCCGATGAGTATCGCCAGCGGTGCCCCGAGGAAGAGGCCGGTGAAGCCAAGCGTGGCGGCGACGATGGTCCGGTCGCGCAACGTCCTGGGCGTTCGTGACACTTCCTGGGCCGGGCGCAGAGGCAGTTCGACCATACGCCGCTGCTGGTAGCGCGAGTACGCGAACAGGATCGAGGTGACACCGACGAGTTGGATCACGGCAAGAGCACTCGCTATCGGCAACTGCAGATAGGAGATCGTCTGGCGCCAGATCTCGACTTCGATCGTCGAGAAACGAAGGCCTCCGAGGATGAGGATCACCCCGAAGGACGTGAACGTGAACAGGAATACGATCGATCCTGCCGCCGCAAGCGACGGTCGCAGCAACGGCAATGTGACGGTACGGAACGTGCGCCACCGCCCCGCGCCCAGCATTCGTGCCGCCTCTTCCAGTCGAGGGTCGAGATTCGCCCAGAACCCACCAACGGTTCGCACGACGATGGCGTAATTGAAGAAGACATGGGCAATGAGGATCAGCCAGACGGTGCCACTGAGATCGATCAGCCCCGTCGGTCCGAGGAGCGCCAGAAACGCCGACCCGACGACCACGGTCGGGAGCACGAACGGAACGGTGATTGCCGCGCGAAGCAGACTCTTGCCCGGGAACCGATACCGCGCGAAGACGTATGCGGCCGGCATCGCGATCGCCAGAGTGAGCAGCATGGACGCGGTTGCCTGCCACACGGTGAACCAGATGGCCCTTCGCAGGGTGCCGCGGGTGAACACCTCGGCGAAGGGCGCCAGGTCCACGCGGCCTGACTGGACGAGGCTCTTGATGAGGATCGCTCCAAGCGGGTACGCGAAGAAGTAGCCGAGGAAGACCAGCGGGATGGCGACGAGAGCTGCTCTGCCGGCACGCTCTCGCAGAGTGGCTGGAGGCTTCACTTGCGCATGATCTCCGTCCATGCTTCGATCCAGCGTTCTCTGTTCTGCTCGATGAGCGCCGGGTCCAGGGACTGCGGGTTCTCGGGCAGTGTCGTGAACTCGATGAACTCGGGCGGCAGCTCGGCTTGGGAATTCGCGGGGAAGACGAACATGTTCAGGGGGATGTCCTCCTGGAACTCTTTCGAGAGCATGAAGTCGATGAGCTTCCGGGCGGCGTCCGGGTACTCGGTGCCCACGAGGATTCCGGCGAACTCGATCTGGCGGAAGCACCCATCGGTGATGACGCCCGTCGGCGCGCTGGTGAGCGGGGTTTCGGAGTAGATCACTTCTGCCGGCGGGGACGATGCGTAGGAGACGACCAGGGGCCGTGTTCCATCCGACGCCGCAGAGAAGTTCGAGTAGTAGGCCTCGGTCCATCCGGCGTCGACCTTGACCCCGTTTGCGGCCAAGTCTGTCCAGAAGTCCCTCCACGTGTAGGCACCCTCCTCGCCGAACTTGGCGATCGTTGCAAGCAGAAACGCCAAGCCGGGTGATGACGTTGCCGGATCCTCGACGACGAGCATGTCCCGATAGGCCGGGTCGATCAGGTCGAGAAGCGAGGTCGGGACCGGGACGTCTCCTTTGAACGCAGCCTTGTCGTAGTTGAGGCAGACGTCGCCGAAGTCGATCGGGGTGACGTAATGGCGGGGGTCGAGTTGGAGATCCTCGGGCACGGTTGCCAGGCCAGGAGACTCGTACGGGTCGAAGATGCCTTCCGCCAAGGCTCTCGAGAGGAACGTGTTGTCGATACCGAACATCACGTCCGCGATCGGGTTGTCCTTCGTAAGGATCGCCTGATTGAGCATCGTCCCGGCGTCGTCCGACCGCAACAGCTTGACACTGACGCCGGTCTGGGAGGTGAAGTCGGCGAGGACATTGTCCGAGACGGCGAACGCATCGTGGGTGAGCAGGACAATTTCGGTGGGCTGGGTGGTCGTCGTCGTGGCTTGGGCGGTGGTCTCGCTCGTCGTGGTGGTCGATTCCGTCGGCGTCGAGCCTGTCGGACTGCATGCCGCGACGATCAGGGTCAGTGCAATGGCGAGACCGCCGAGACGGCGGACCTCTGGTGTTCTACGCATGGTGCCTCCTTTGTGTCGGAGGCCAGGCTGAGACAGCTTCCTACGCCGGCATTATCCGGTCAGGTTCCAACGGTCGGAGGCTCCAAGCCTCCTTCTCAGCCCGGTCAAACCGAGCTCCCGTGCAAGGTCGATCATAGCGGAACCGGCGAGGGGGCACGTGATCCCGACAAACCGTCCGTTCTCGTGACGCTTCAGCGGAATAGTCCCTGCTCAACCGTCACGAGAACGGGAGGGTCGGTCGTGCTCGCTCAGGTCTTGTCGGCCGCACCGCCAACGAGCAGGGCTACTCCCAGGGCGATCACGGCTGCCGGCAGCAGGTAACCGGAAGGGACGTCCCAAACCCCGGCGGCTTCGAGAAGGAAGACGACTCCGACGATGACGAAGAACACTCCGGCGGTGATGGAACCCTTCATCGTGATACTCCAATCTGCCCGGCGAAGGCGGACACGTTCAGTACCAGGGTTCGGTCGCCGGCTCCCGGCGATGTCTTGTCGAGACCCACGCCTACGCCCGACCGCTGCTCCCCGAACGCCTTGATCTCTCCGAACAGCGTGTTGGCGTTTACTTCGACGGTGGCGCTGCTCGGGACGCGAATCTCGATCTCGCCGGCGAACACACTGATGTCGACCTTGGTCGTCCCGGATGGCAGGTCGAGGTCGCGCAGGTCGAGGGTGAGGCTGCCGGCGAACATGGAGGTGTCCTTGAGGTCGGTCATGCTGGTGATCCGTTCGTTGCGCTCACCCACGGCATTTCCGGTCGCGTTGATGGTGACGGCCCTGCCTCCGCCTGCCATGAGAATGATGGTCAGGATCACACCGAGAGCGATCAGGCCGCCGTGCCTGCGTCCCTTGGCGTCGGCGATCAACGCCACGCCGACGACGACGAGGATGGCAGGGAGGATCCAATCCCAGGCCAGACGGTCGATCAATCCTGCGGCCTGGAGGAACCAGCCGAGGCCGATCAGCAGGATGATCAGACCGAGGACCAGTCTCCCGGCCCGGCCGTTCACTGCCTGCCCCCTGCGATCACTGCCAGACCGATGATGATCACGATGGCCGGCAGGATGAACTTGCCGATGCTCGGGACGATGCGGTCGAGGATCATGAATGCGCCGATGACGATCAGCGCGCCGCCGATCAGCACCGTTGCGTTGCTTGCCTGGCCGGTCGCGGGTCCCACGTTGTCACCGGGTCGTTCCATTGGCATGGCGATCCACCCGATCAGATAGATCAGGAAGCCCGACCCGCCCGCGACGAGCAAGACGAGCAGAATGATGCGGATGATCACCGAGTCGATGCCCAGGTAGCGGCCCAACCCGCCTGCGACTCCCGCGATGACCTTGTCGTTTGCGCTTCGCCGCAGCACCTTTGGTGTGGTCGCCGGGGCCGGGCCTTCAGGCGTGGTCATATGTTCCCTCCTCACGTTGGTTCAAACCTACCTTCGCTCTCGTGACGCTGAGCCGAGACTATTCCCGTGAACCGTCACGAGAACGGTTCACCAACGGATCAGCATCGACGCCCAGGTGAAGCCACTTCCGAAAGATGCCGACGCCACCAGCATCCCCGGCTGGAGGACGCCGGCCTTCTCGGCCTCATGGAGTCCGATCGGTATCGTCGCCGCGGTCGTGTTGCCGAACCGGTCGATTGTGTTGAACACCTTCTTCTCGGGAATGCCCATGCGTTGGGCGACAGCCTCGTTGATCCGGAGGTTGGCCTGGTGGAAGACGAAGAGGTCGACGTCTTCGAGAGCGACGCCATTGGCGTCAAGGGTCTCGTTGATCGCTTCCGGCATCCGCTTGATCGCGTGGACGTACACCTTGCGGCCGTTCATCTTCGGGTAGATCTGACCCTGGTCGATGATCTCGTGGGTGACCATACGGCCGCCGACGGCCATTCCTGGCGCCTCAACCCATAGCTCTTCGGCGAACGCGCCGTCGGCGTGCAGGTGCGTGGAGTAGACATGTGAATCGACCGCAGGGTCTTGGACATCGGCGGCTTCCATCACGATCGCTCCGGCGCCATCCCCGAAGAGCACGGCGAGGTCGCGGCCCTGCGTGCTGATGTCGAGGCCCTTGGAGTGGATCTCCGCGCCAACGACAAGAGCCCGGCGTGCCGATCCTGTGCGGATGTACTGGTCGGCCATCGAAACGGCGTAGATGAATCCGGTGCACTGCTGGCGGACGTCGATTGCAGGGATGCCGGGGACCCCCAGCTTGCGCTGGAGGAATACGCCGGTGCCGGGGAAGAAGTGATCGGGACTGATGGTCGCGAAGAAGATCATGTCCAGGTCGCCAGGGCCGATTCCTGCCGATGCGAGAGCCTGTTTCGACGCTTCCAATGCCAGATCGGAGGTGGATGTGGCGCTTGCCACCCAGTGCCGTTGCTTGATGCCGGTGCGCTGGGTGATCCACTCGTCGGACGTGTCCATGAGCCGAGTGAGGTCTTCGTTGGTGACGATCCTTGGTGGGACGTAACTCCCCACGCCCGTGATTCGCGAACGGAGCGCCATGCGATCTGCCTTCCCGATTGGTCCAGGCATGGTATCGCGTGAAGACCGGTCAGATCGACTTGCGGATGTCCGGAGCGCCGAGACGAACCGCGTCGGCAGTGCGGTCGTCAGGCTGGCGTTGTGAATCCCGCTCGGCTTCGACGCGGGCGAGGTAGTACGTGACCTCCTGGCGCCGGGTCTGCTCATCCCAGCCGAGCACGGCGCCGACGAGTCGGGCGGCCTTTTCTGCGACGTCGGTTCCACGGTCTTTGGTCTCCACCGAGATCCGGGTCCTTCGTGTGAGGACGTCGTCGAGGTGCAGCGCGCCTTCGTGGGAGGCCGCGTAGACGATCTCGGCTTTCAGGTATTCGCCGGAGAGCACCTGTCCCAGCGTCGGGTCCGTGTCGATCAGCACGAAGATGTCCTCGATGATCGCGCCGTACCGGTGCAGGAGGTGCTCGACGGTTTCGAGGGGGAGGCCTCGCTCGATGGCGAGCTGCTCTCTTCGCTTCCACAGGTCCCGATAGCCCTCGGCCCCCACGAGGGCAAGGTCTTGCGTTGTGGATTCCGGTGTGTCTGACCCGAGGCTCTTCACTGCGGCATCGACTGCATCCTTGGCCATGACCCGATAGGTCGTGTACTTGCCGCCCGCGACGGTAATGAGACCGGGTACGACCTCGGTGACGGCGTGCTCCCGGCTCAGCTTGGATGTCGAATCGGACTCGCCGTACAGGAGGGGGCGCAGGCCGGCGAACACGCCTTCGACGTCATCGTGCGAGAGCGGCGGGTCGATGACCTGGTTGATGTGTTTGAGCAGATAGTCGATGTCGGTGCTCGAAGCGGCAGGGTGGGCGAGGTCCAGGTCCCAGTCGGTGTCCGTGGTGCCGATGATCCAGTGGCGGCCCCACGGTATGACGAACAGGACGCTCTTCTCCGTTTTGGTGATCAGGCCTGAGTCTCCGCGGATGCGATCTCTGGGTACCACCAGGTGGATGCCTTTGGAGGCGCGCACGTGGATCGCCCCACGACCCGCGAGATCCTGGATCTCGTCGGTCCAGACCCCCGTGGCGTTGATGACGGTTCGGGCATTGATCGTGAAGGTTTTACCACACTCGAGACAGCTGGTCTGCACTCCGGTGACCCGATCACCGTCCCTGCGCAGTCCGGTGGCGATCATGCTGGGTGCAATGGCGGCACCGAGACCCGCGGCGGTGCGGGCAACCGTCATGACGAAGCGGGCGTCGTCCTCTTGAGCGTCCCAGTAGCGGATCGCACCGACGAGGCTGTCCTTGCGCAGAGAGGGGAACAGTTCGATGGCACGTCTGCGAGAAAGCTGCCGGTGCCACGGAAGCGGGTTGACGCCGGCTCTGGCGAACAGGTCGTACATGATGACACCGGCTCCCACGTAGAGCCGCTCCCAGACACGATGGGTGAGCGGGTAGAGGAACGAGACCGGGCGGACGAGGTGCGGGGCGATGCGGTCCAGCAGGAGGCCGCGCTCGTGCAGCGCTTCCCACACGAGACGGAAGTTGAGTTGTTCGAGGTAACGGAGGCCTCCGTGGATGAGCTTGCTTGATCGGCTCGAGGTTCCTGAAGCGAGGTCGCGCTGTTCGATCAAGCCAACCGAGAGGCCACGTGATACGGCATCGAGTGCAGCACCGGTCCCGGTGATCCCACCACCGATGACCAGCACGTCGAGAGTTTCACTCCGCAGCCGATTGAGGTCTTTGTTGCGCTGCACCGGGTTGAGGGCGGTTGGCATGGTCGAAGACTAGGTGGCCGCTGAGCAGCGTACGGCGTGTGCCTCGACGAACACCGCCGCCTGCTGCGTTTTCCGGGGAGAGACGTCTGTTTCCTCCCCCGGCGAGGCTTTGCGAGCAGCGGGGGAGGTGCCCCGCCAGGGGCGGAGGGGGCAGAACCCTTGATCCCGGATGCTTCTGCCTGCACACTCGCCACATGTCGAGACCCAGACACAGCCGACTCGCCCACATCCGGGCTCATGAACTCCGCATGCAACTCACCATCTCGGAAGCGCGAGTCTGGGACGCCATCAAAGCCAAGAAGGCCGGCGCCCGCTTCCGCCGTCAAGTCCCCGTCGGGTACTGGATTCCCGACTTCGCCTGCCTCAACCCGCAACTCGTCGTCGAGATCGACGACCTATCGCATGACTGGAGCGACGAGACCGAACGCATCCAGTACTTCGAGTCACAGGGTTTCACCGTTCTCCGCTTCACCAACGAAGAGGTCGCGAAAGAGTTCCCGGAAGTGATCGGCACGATCGAGAACTGGGTCGAGATCCTCAAAGCCGGTGGAGATCCAAAAGACCGGCTCTGACATCTCGTCCCCACTCGGGCTGCGCCCTAACCCCCCTCCCGGCTGGCCGGTACTCTTCCCAACTTGCTGTGCTCGCCGGGGGGAGGGATAACCCATCTCCTTTCCCCGGCGAGGGTGTCGCTGCCGTTTCCTCCCCCGGCGAGGCTCTGTGAGCATTGGGGGAGGTGGACTCGGCGCTTTGGCCGAGGACGGAGGGGATCTTGGGAGGTGTTCTCCAAGGAGACGAATGACCGGGTTCTGCGGCCGGGTAGCCTTGGGGTGTCGTGTCGAGGGCGGAGGCAGTGCGTGGAGGACCGAACGTTCATGATTCTCGGGGGGGCCGGCCTGGTCGGCTTCCAGGTCGCGCACCGTATCGCATCCGACGTGCGCCCGGACCGGATCGTGCTCGTCTCGCTCTACGAAGAGGGGGTCGAGCAGGCAGTCGCCGACCTCCGGGCCCTGTTTCCTGGGGGAGAGACCGAATTCGTCGGCGAGTGGGGTGACATCTTTGCTCGGGAGGCTTTTGCCCAGCGGTCTCGGAGCGATCTGCTCGAAGACGAAGATGCCCGGGAGGGCATCTTCGCCGATCTTCTGGGTCCGGTCGATGAGGCGTTCGAACGTTCCCGATTGGCCCATCTGATCGATGAGCACAGTCCCGACGTGATCGTCGACGCGATCAACACGGCGACCGCGATCAGCTATCAGGACGTCTACACGTCGGCACGTTTCGCCAAACGAAGCGTGGATCGACTCCAGGAGGACCCTTCGTACCCGGTCGACGATGTCGCCCACGATGTCGAGACGCTGATTCTCTCCCAGGCCGTTCCCCAATTGATTCGCCATGTGATGATTCTGGACAGGGCGATGCGAAAGGCCAGGACACGTCTCTATCTCAAGATCGGCACGACGGGAACCGGTGGAATGGGACTGAATGTCCCCTACACGCATTCGGAAGACCGTCCCTCCGCGAAGCTGATGACCAAGGCATCGGTGGCATTCGCCCATACGGGCCTGCTGTTTCTCATGGCGCGCACGGCCGGTGGGCCGATCGTCAAGGAGGTCAAACCTGCAGCGATGAT